>CANRVM010000043.1 GCA_947643295.1 uncultured Mycoplasmatota bacterium | reverse complement strand
TTTCTTAAAGACATCTTCTCCAGAAAATAACATTCTACCTAAAAATCCTCTAAGTACAGTCTCGTCTTTAATATCATAATATTGCCCTATCCATTCCATAATATTTTTATCTACGCTGAAAAACTCGGTATTGTCTTGTGGAAGATATCCATAATTTATTGTTTTCCCCCATTCAACAACTCCCTTATAATCTTTATCTTTATAAGTTAATATATTAAATAAAGATGTCTTTACAAAATCATCTTCTGCGATAATTGCAACTTTATCTCCTTTTAATATTGTGAAAGATACCTTATTCAATATCTTTTTGCCATCTACTTCTTTTGTAAGAGAAGTTACTTTTAAAATTTCTTTCCCTGATTCTTTTTCTACTTTAAAATCAATATATGGATACTTCCTAGATGATGGAACAATTTCATCTAACTCAATTTTTTCTAACATCTTTTTACGAGAAGTAGCTTGTTTTGATTTTGATGCATTAGCAGAGAATCTTGCAATAAAGGATTGTAATTCTTTTATCTTTTCTTCTTTCTTCTTATTAGAATCTCTCATTTGTTTTTGTAAAAGTTCAGATGATTCATACCAAAAGTCATAGTTACCAATATATAATTTAATTTTACTATAATCAATATCTACAATATGAGTACATACATTATTTAAAAAGTGTCGATCATGACTTACTACAATAACTGTATTATTAAAATTAATTAAAAACTCTTCTAACCATTTAATGGCGTCAATATCTAAACTGTTGGTTGGTTCATCTAAAAGAAGAATATCAGGATCTCCAAATAAAGAATTTGCAAGTAAAACTTTTACTCTATCTTTTACTGCAATTTCTTTCATTAGTGCATAATGGAAAGCTTCCTCTACTCCCAAGTTATTTAGAAGCGTTGCGGCATCACTTTCTGCATTCCACCCATCTAAATCCATAAATTCTGCTTCTAAATTAGCAAGTCTCATTCCATCTTCTTCACTAAATTCTGTATGAGAATAAAGCTCATTTTTTTCTTCCATAATTTTATATAGACGTTCATTTCCCATAATAACAACATCAATCACTCTCATCTCATCATATTGGTAATGATCTTGCTTTAATATGGATAATCTTTCTCCTTTTGTTATAGAAATTTCACCAGTCGTAGTATCCAACTCACCTGATAGAAGTTTTAAAAAAGTAGATTTTCCACTTCCATTCGCTCCAATCAATCCATAACAATTCCCATTTGTAAATTTAATATTTACATCTTCAAATAAAGTTCTTTTCCCAAACTTTAAACTAACATTATTTACTTGAATCATTTTATCACCTCAAAACTATCTATGATTTTATCAAATTTATCCTAAAATTACAAGTTTCTACCAAAAATAAAATGCCTACATAGACATCTTACTTTTAGTTACATCTTTTTCATTATTTTTCCTCTTTCACTGCTCTTTGAATCACTCAATTGTAATTCGCCTAATTGTTGTATCTCTTTATCAATCATATTTAAAAATCCTGAGCATTGAAGCATATACTTAGTAATATTTGAATCAACATTCTCCTGTTTATATTGTAATTTATGTTCAATCGCTGCGAAAGCATCCATCATTACTGTTCTAATTTGAATTTCACCTTCTACATATTCAATATCATCTTGATAGGGAATTGGTATTAAGACATTCATATGATAACTTTGATATCCTGATTTCTTTGGTTTATTAATATAGTCATTTTCCTCTGTTATTTCAAGATTAGTCGACTGATGAATTAATTGAACTATTTTATCTACTTCATCTTGGAAAGTACATACAATTCTTACACCTACCATATCATGAATATGTTTTTGTAAATTATCTGGTGTTAATTCATACCCCTTTTTTTCTAGTTTCTTAGAGGCACTATCCATTTCTTTGATTCTACCTTTCATGTGTTCTACTGGATTCGTTTGTGTTCGATACTTATATTCAGCAATTAAATTATCTAAGTCTGTATATAACACTTTACTAGCCATATTATATTTTAATAACATCTCGTCTAATTCCATTTGTTTCCTATTCTCCATTTCTTCTCCAAACCCCTTTTTATTCTTTATTATTTATTCATATTCATATAGTAATCTCTTTCCGCTATTGTTTGTGATATTTCCTCTAAATCATCTAATTCATCATATTCTTCTAAACTCTGTTCTATCAAAAAGATAACATCTTTTAAACTTGAACAATTTTTATAATTAATTTTATATTTATTTAATACACTAATCTCATAATTTGTTAGTAATATATTATTTCCACACTTTTGTAAACTATTTCTTTTAAAATCTAACTCTCTAATAGCATCTTTGATATGTTCTTTCATATGACTTTCTACTCCCTTATCACAAACGTTACTAATTATACCAAAAATCGTCTAAAATGTCAATAAAAACTGACTCTTACAACCTATTATATGATACTTTCTAATTTTTCATTAGGATATTTTAACCATAGAAAAAGGAGTAATTTCCTACTCCTTATTTTATCTATTCATCAATATTTTCTAATACTTCATTTGCTTCTGTTAATAAAGAATTTAATTCGTTCTTTTTGGATTCTTGAGCCTCTAACAGTTTGTTCTTCTCCTCCAATTCCTTTTCTAACTTCTCTATTTTCTCGTTCAATTTGTTAGTTTCTCCTATCATTTTTTTCATGACAGTAATCGCATTATCTAAAACTTGATCTTTATTCTCGCTAACAGCAGAATCTTCCACAGTTAGTGTATTGTCTACATTCATAAGCTCTGCATTCTGTTTCTCTTCCGTAATTTCATTTGTACTTTCCATCTTGTTATTAACATCATCTATTAATTCCTCTGCTTGCGATTTTTCCTCTTCTGACTTTTGGAAACCATCTAATATATCACTACTGATATCCAACTTCAATTCATTTTGGTCCATACTTTCTATTTCATTATTCATAACAGACATACTATCTATAGTAGGTAGTTCATTATCTTGTACTACATTATCTACTTCTGTATAATTTATTTTAGTACTTTGCGTATTTATATCGTTCGTATGAAAAAATAATTCTTTATCACTTTTTCCAATAAAACTACAATCGATTCCCACCTTATTATTGTAGCTATCAATCTTATAAACATTTGCTTCTTCAAAAGGATCAGAGAATATCATAGAACCAGTAATTCCCATTTCTTTCATCATCATATCTACAATAGAAACTTGATTTTCTTTCAATGTGCTGTTAACCGTTACATCATTTCTACTAGCTTGAGCGTTTATCACTTCATTTGAGATAGGACTTGCACTTTCTACTAATAACAATTCATCTGTTATTTTTTTAATATCTTTTTTATTAAAATCAATTAGTACAGAACCATCCTCTTTAAATACTCCAATACTATCACATAACACATTTTCATCTACTGCTCTTTTTGGATCAAGTGTTGCAATGATGGCGCCATTTTTTAATTCTCCATCTTTTAGTACATAATACATTTTCCCATCAGAAGGTACTACATAATTGATTTCCATATTAGGATATTCAGACATCTGAGAAATGCCCTTTTTTATCTCCATAACAAACACCACCTATTTTATTCTATAATGGTATAATATCACAAAAGTTTTTTTTGCACAACAAAAAAGACTAATTTTTAAAAAATTAATCTTGTATAAAATACTTACATTTTATCTTTGTTCGCTTTTCGAATTGAAAATTCTTCGTTTTGATAATCTAAAATTACGGTATCTTTTTCTTTGATTTCAGATGAAATAATCATTTTGGCAAGAGAAGATTCTAACACTCTACTCACCACTCTTTTTAATGGTCTCGCACCAAAACACTTATCAAAACCTTCCTCAATTAATTCACTTCTTGCACTATCTGTTAATTTAATATGGATACAAAGATGTTTTAATCTTTCCTCTATTTCTGAAATAATCTTATCTAGTATCTTATTAATTTGTTCTTTTTCCAAGGCATTAAAGACGATAATTTCGTCAATACGATTTAATAATTCTGGGCGTAAATAATTTTTTAATTCGTTTTCTACTAAATGGCTATTTCCTTCTAAAATATGATTACTTCCAATATTGGATGTCATAATAATAATCGTATTTTTAAAATCTACTGTACGACCATTCGAATCAGTTATTCTTCCATCATCTAGTATTTGTAATAGTAAATTTAAAACTTCTGGATGAGCTTTTTCTACTTCATCAAATAAGACAATACTATAAGGATTTCTTCTTACTGCCTCCGTTAACTGTCCACCTTCTTCATAACCTACATATCCAGGAGGGGAACCAATTAATCTGGATACCGAAAACTTCTCCATGTATTCACTCATATCAATACGAATCATATGTGTTTTATCATCAAATAGAAAATATGCAAGCGTTTTCGCAATTTCTGTTTTACCAACTCCTGTTGGTCCTAGGAATAAAAAGGAACCAATAGGACGATTCGGATCTTTGATACCACTACGACTTTTCATAATCGCATCGGAAACCAATTTTATCGCAGAATCTTGTCCTACTACAAACTGTTTCATATTCTCTTCTAAATGAAGTAATTTTTCTTTTTCACTACTCATTAATTTGGAAATGGGAATATTCGTCCATTTAGAGATAACACTAGCAATCGAATCTTGATTTACGGTATCACTTAAAATCTTATGATTACTTAGATTTCTCTTTTCTGCAAGTTCTTTTTCTAATTTTGGAATCGTACCATGTTTTAAAATAGCTGCATTTTCTAAATCATAATTATTTTCTGCTTGTTCTAGTTCGAAACGTTTTGCCTCTAATTCTTTCTTTAATTCTTTTATTTCTGAATTTCTATTTTTTTCTTCCTCCCAGGCATCTTTTAACTGCTTTTCTTTCCCCTTTAATTGTTCTAATTCATCCTGAATTTGTGCTTTTCGCTTCAGAGACATTTCATCTTTTTCTTTTTTGATTGCTTCTTCTTCAATTTGAAGTTTCATAATTTCTCTTGTTAATTTATCAAGTTCTGTTGGAACCGAATCCATTTGAACTCTAATCGTTGCGCATGCTTCATCTACTAAATCGATAGCTTTATCTGGTAAATAACGATCCGTAATATAGCGATTGGATAACGTTGCTGCAGAAATTAAAGCTTTATCTTGAATGGATACACCGTGATGAATTTCAAATCTTTCTTTTAAACCTCGAAGTATTGTTATCGTATCTTCTACGGTTGGTTCCGATACTTTTATTTTTTGAAATCTTCTCTCTAGGGCACCATCTTTTTCAATGTACATACGGTATTCATTTAAAGTAGTAGCACCAATTACATGAATTTCTCCACGAGCTAACATTGGCTTCAAAATATTGGATACATCCATTGCTCCATCGGCATTTCCTGTTCCAACAATTGTATGGATTTCATCAATAAACATAATGATTTCTCCATCACTTCTTTTTACTTCTTTTAATACTTTTTTTAATCTTTCCTCAAATTCACCACGAAACTTAGCTCCAGCAATTAGTGAGGCTAAATCAAGCTCCCATATGGTTTTATTTTTTAAACTGGTCGGTACATCTCCCTTTTCTATTCGAAGAGCAAGTCCTTCTACAATGGCTGTTTTTCCCACACCTGGCTCTCCAATTAATACGGGATTGTTTTTTGTTTTTCTTGAAAGGATTCGAGTAATTCCCCTTATTTCTTCATCTCTTCCAATAACGGGATCAATTTTCCCATTTTTCGCATCTTGTGTAATATTACGACCATATTTCTCTAAAACATTTTCCTCTTTTTCATCTTCCTTATAACCATACATAGTTATCACCTCTTGTTATGTATTATACTCTAAAATTAGCAATTGTCAAGATGGAGTGCTAGTTTTATTTTTCCATTCAACTAAACTATTATTTTATTATGAAGTATTCGCTTTTTTTATATCAAATAATCTCTTATCTATATATCAATTATCATACATACTTTTCAAAAGATGTTCATCTATCTTAATATTCCACTATTTTTAAAAATATTATTCATTTTTTATTAATTCCTGTTAAATTTCTCTTTTTTACTCAATCCATTGTTATTTTATAATATTTCTTTATAAGCTAATTTACTACTATTCACTACGATTTGCATAATCTACGATTTGATTCCAAGCGACTGCTCCAACAAAACCATTTACTGGTAATTCTAAAATTTGTTGCAATTTTTTCACTGAACTTTCAGTTAATTCATCAAATGTCCCAGTTACTCTAACTCCTGGAATATTTCTTTTTTCTCTACAAATCTTTAGAAGAAATCTTTGAAGTCTACGTACATCCTCTCCACTAATCCCTACCGATAAAATTCTTCCTCCATAAAATTCATCTTCATAGTTTAAATATTTTGCAGGAATATTTTTTATTAATTCATTATAAGCATCAACTAATTTTCCCCAAGTATAGCGATCTACTACTCCTGTTGCAGGAAGTCCATATTTCTTTTGGAATGCTAATACCATTTTAACTGTATTCTCATCAAAAACAGAATTACCAGTAGTTCCAAGGAAAGGAATTTCTTCATCAAAAAAAGCAAGAGATCGTAATAAATAATGCAAAAGTCTGATATAAATTCCTTGATCTAAATATTTCAATTCATTTGCATATAACTGTTCGACTTCTTCTTCAGAAATACCTTCTGAATAGAGATCAGATATTTGTTTTACACTATTGTATATATATTTAATCTTATACCATGTTCCCTTATCCACAATTCCATTTGGCTCCAAATTAAAAATATTTTGAAAGGCTTTCACGCTATTTTCAGTTTCTACGGTAAAATAGGGACTTTCGTCATTTTTAGGAATAGCTGGATAATTATTGCTAATTCGATTTAATTGTCTTTTAATAATTAATACTCGATCTCCTGCATCTCCAAGTTGAACAGGAAAACCTGGATATGATAAAATATTAGCAGATAAAGGAGCATTATAAACAATCGATATATCATCTCCATAGTAGTATTTTAATATTTCAGTTGGAGATTTTCCTTGTTGAGCTAAAGTGACACTACCCCATTGTGAGAGTCCTTGACAAGTAGTAACCTTTCCATCACAGTATTGAGCAAAAAGTGGTTGTATTTGTCCTTCTCTTACAATATAATTATTAAAAATTGTATCTACTTCTCTTACAATTTCATCATAAAAACTTCGATCTTCAATAAAGGTTTGATCATATTCTGGTAAAGAAGTAATATCGAAATCATAACCTTTCGATCGATACCATTCATTATAAACCCTGTTTAAGGCAAAGGATATTTCTGCTAAAATATTGGCTTTAATAGCATCTAGTGGCCATGTTGGATAAACTTCACTGGAAGCTACGTTTTTTATATATTCCTGAAAAGGAACTGTAATATTTTTAGCATTTGCATCATCTGGCGCTCCTAAATGGACTACGATATTGGTTGGTATGGCTGGTCTGCTTATATGTGCTGGCATTAGATGACACCCTCTTTATTCATCTTAACATATTGTACAATTTTTACACCACTAAATATTTCTACCTTGTATTTTTTGATTGAATTTAATCTTTCACAACAAGCAGAAATATCATACAAAGCATATTTTGGTATTTCTTGTGTTTCAATATTATAATCTCCTCCAGGAGATGGTAAATGGATATTATCTACAATTCCACTAGAGTCAGTTACTCCTTTAAAAAAAGTAATGTTATAATCACCATATTCTCTTGTAACGAATATCTCTACATCAGGAAGAGGTATCGCTTGATCTGCAGTAAAAACTTGTATCTTTAAAAGACCAAAAGATGGATTTTCTTTTTCAAAATCTTGATATTCATCTAATTTTTTAAATTCATCAAATGTAATATTTTTCATTAATTAATCTCCTTTATTTTTAATACTTGTCCCAAACTTAAATTCGTATTTTTCAAATTATTTAATTTTATGATATTATCTACTGTTGTATTATAATTTCTTGCAATTGAATAAATACTATCCCCTTTTACTACTGTATGTTCTAAATATCTTTTTCCTAACTCTTCATATCCTTCTCCAAAACATTCTTCGATACCAATTATTTCTTCCCCTACTTTTACTTTTAATACTTGGCCAATTGATAACAAATCATTTTTTAGATTATTATCTTTTATAACTTGATCTACTGATGTATTAAATTTATTGGCAATTGAATATAAATCATCGCCTTTTTTTACTGTATAGTTTTCATAAATCGGCATCACTACTATTTCGTCTTCTGTTTCTAAATCATTTTGAACTAAATTTAAAATTTGACCAATTTGAAGAGAATCATTCGAAAGGTTATTTATTTTCTTCAATTCTGAAACTGGAATTTGAAATCTTTTTGAAATTTCATAAAGATTATCTCCCTTTTTTACTGTATAGGTAGTAGGATTTCCATTTTCTCTTATTTGTAACACTTGGCCAACCTCTAGATTATTAGATGTTAAATTATTTAGTTTCTTGATACTATCTATACTCATACCAAATTGTTTCGAAATACCAAATAAAGTATCTCCTTTTTGGACTGTGTACTCTTTCATTTTTTTCACCTCATAAAAGTATATGAAAAAAAAACTAGTGTATATACTAGCTTTTAGAACATTTTTCACTCTAAAATAAAGTGTATATAATAGAGTATCTTTTTCTGTTTCTTTTATGATATACATTATTATTTTCTTGATTTTAAAATAGTGTTTTTATCACAATATAAATGATATCAATAAAGGTAATAATACTAATAAGAACTCCTAGATGTTAAAGAAAGAGAATCTGTTGTAAAAGCAACCATTCCCTCTATCACATATTTAACTACTTTCTAAAAAATCAGGTCGTCTTTCCGCTACTCTCTTAACATTTTTCCTATTCTAACTATTTTGTATCATAACCAACAAAAGCTGAAAAGTACTTTGAAATACCTGTTGTACTGTTTTAACAAAACAACAGAGTAAACTACAAAACTTTTCATAAGATGGTAGTTTCTAACAACATCTATCATTTCTTTTTTAGACTTTATATTAATAATCTTATTAAAAAAGAAACTCAAACTTAACTCTTTTATCTTTTCTTGTCAACTACCATGTAATAAATTACATGGCTTGTCTTGGTACTGAAAGTACA
>CANRVM010000042.1 GCA_947643295.1 uncultured Mycoplasmatota bacterium | reverse complement strand
TTATCTAATAACACAATGCATTTCTTAACCATATTTTTCAAATGTAATGCCTCTTCATTTAAAGTGGAGTCATCACTATAAAGCAAACACTCTATTTCACCACTAAGGAATAGGTCATTTACTGTTTCTTGATCAAGTCCATATTCCAAAAACTTATTATACTTGATTAATCCCCTAACCTTATCTTCTTTTAAGATGCCTCCTAAATCAATATTACGAATGATTAGATAGAATAATACAGCCATTTTTTCTTGTGCATTTAGTGGAGAAGATAATAAACTATCTGATACGAATTCAAATTGATCTGTAATCACAATAGTTCCTTTTTCTTTTTCTTTTGTTAATAAACATTCAAGTAAACTATTATAATAATACCAATGGTTTATTCTCTCTATATCATCTTCATAAATATATAATTTTTCTTCGTCATTTAACTTAAATGCTTTCACATTCCCTAAATTTTTCATTAAAGTTTCTATATGCCTAATATACTTTTCTATTGATTTCTCTTGATTCATAAAAATTCCTCCTTAAAAATTTTCTTTATTAGAATACCGTTTTCCTATTCACTCATAAATACTATTATTTTTTCTTTACCAATTCTTTTACATCATTTGGAATTTCTATTCTTACATGATGACTATTTTCATCTAATACAATATCACAAATACTACTTTTTAAAACACCGTTCATAATATTTTCGTACTCTTTTGCATTCTCACTCAAATTAGTAGAACGATTATTTAAATATTCGTAGGAAGATACAAATTCATTTAACATTTCATCAAAAATTTGATAAGAATCATCAGCAACTACCCATCCATAATCTTTTCCATAATTAAAAGAAATAGAACAATTAAATTTCCAATCATTATCACTTATTATATTGTTTGAAACAATTTCCTTTGCTTCTTGTAAAGAAACATCACTTAGCCATGTTTCAAAAGCAAAGATACTACCTGATGTATGATCTAATTGACTCTTTACGGTATCTAATTCATTGGCTATCAGATTTAAATTCAGTTTTTTATAAGGATTTAATGAAATTCCTAAATATTCTTCAAAATCATCTCCTAAACGAGTACTTCCTTCTTTCATGGTAAATCCTTCAATTAAATTATCTAACCTTTCATTTAAATCATGATTGCTCTCTAAACTTTCTAAATATTCTTGTGCTGATTTAGAAGTATCATTCTCATTAAGATTTGTGATTCTAAATAAGCTCCATCCTAACAAGTACCCTAACCCTACATAACAAATGTATTTAATTCTTTTCTTTTCATTATCCCTATTCTGATTATTATCCATACTCTCTCTCCTTTTTTGCAAGCTATATCCTACCATAATTAATCAAATAAATCAAATCAAACATGAAAAAAGTATAGTTTTATATACTTTCATAAAAATTTCTCATGAATTTTTTTGGTATAATCATACTCTGTCATTCTTACAAATTTTATTTTTTTCTTTACTGATATTTCGATTTTTTGTACATCATTGTATGATTTATTTTCTCCATCCACAGTAATTATTAGTTGATTCGATAGTTCTTTTGGAATCAGAGAAACGATTCTACTTTCCGGTATAACAACAGAGTTTTTTAAAACCTTATAACTCTTATTATTTAATGGAGCTACAGGAGTTATCTGCATTGTATGTAAATCACTATAAACTATGCTACCTCCAAAACTTAAATTATAAGCGCTAGATCCAAAAGAAGTAGAAACTAAAATCCCATCTCCTACAAAGTTTTCTAATCTCTTTTCGTCTATCATAATCGTTAATTTGATGGTATTTAATTCTTTATCACGTACTAAGATTTCATTTAGAGAGTTAAATTCTAATACTCCTTCTTTGGTTTTTACCTTTGTTTCTTCTACACCAATTTCTTCAATCTTGTAATCTTCATTTTTTAGTCTCTCTAAAAAAGTATCCACTTCATCTGGATAAATTTCTTGAGCAAACCCAAGTGTTCCCGTATTGACTCCTAAATAATAAATATCATCATCGAAATTACAATCCTTTACCATTCGAATAAAGGAACCATCTCCACCGATTGCTATGGCTAAGGAAAATTTATTATTATCTATCACAAATCCATTCTTTTCTAATTTTTCTTGTAAGGTATGAGCTTGTTCTTTCGATTTTTTATTATTATTAGGGAATAGTTTTACAAACTTTATCTTATTCTTCATCTACTCTACCTCTATATCTAAACAAAGCACTAGGTCGATGGCCCTCTCCTTTTTTTACTTTTTCTGTTTTTTCTACTTTGTTTGCAATTATTCTACGAAATGCTGGATCTAACAACTTTTTATTTAAAATGACTTCATATACTTGTTGCAAATCTCCTAAAGTAAAATATTCTGGCATCATATTAAAGACAATATCGGTATAATTAATTTTATTTTTTAATCTCTCCATTCCAGATAAGATAACAATTGGATGATCAAAAGCTAATTTATCATTTTTTAACGTACTAAATTGATATCGATCCGTTGTTTTTTCCTTTAATGCCTTTTTAATACAGAATTTAATCTCTTCTAATCCATTATCTAAGATAATATCTACCATATTATCCTTTTCCTCTAAAAAAGTAATATCAAACCATGAAGCATTCTCCATTAAATCCTCTTTCAATTCATTTTTATCAACTAATGCAATATAAGAAGTAGAAACTACTCTCATTCTTGGGTCTCTATCTAGACTACTAAAAGTAAAAAGTTGTTCTAGATAAATATCCTTTAAATTGGTTTCTTTCTCTAGTACTCTTTTTGCACATTCATCTAAGGTTTCTGTTAAAGGATTTAAAAAACCGCCTGGCAAGCACCACATATCTTTATAAGGATAATCTTTTCTTTTTACGAGTAGAATACTCATCATTTTCTTACTTGTTTTACGATAATTATTTTGCTTAACAGAAGATACACTTATCATTAAAATATCCGTCGTCATGGATAGTTTTTCAAATTTACTAGAATCATAATCTTTTAAAAATTCCTCTTCGCTTTTATATTGACTCATATTAACACCTCTTATTTCTATCTTGATTATAACATAGATTTACTTTAATTTGCTAATTATTTCATTTAACAAATAAAATGCATGAATAATTTCTTCCTCTTTTTTTGCATAAGTGAATCTACCAATTAGTTGATCTTTATTTGGCCACGCTATCGACTTTCCAATTAAAAACCTTACTTGTATATTTTTATAGATAATTCTTAATAAATCTTCTTCGGTATGAATTATAATATTATCGTATTTCTTATATTTTAAAGAAGTAAAATCAAGTATGATAAAGAAACCTGCTTCTGGTTCTAACCATTTTATCATATTAATACCATCAATACCATGTTCCACTATTTTAAGAGCTCTTTTATTATATTTTTGTATATCCTTTATAATTCTTTTCCTATATTTTTCTTCTACTTGTTCCATTCCCATTACAAAGGATTTTAATAAACTATATCGATAGATGTATTCATTATTTAATTTTTTAAAATAGTTTTCATATTCTTTATTATGATTCTTGCTTACATTAAAAGCTCCTTTTAAAGCATCCCCTATAATAGAAGGAACAGCATCCATTTGTTGAAATATTCGATTAATAACTTCTCTAATAATAACTTCATCTGCAACAACGAAGCCTGCTCTTAGACTTGCTAATCCATAAGACTTAGAAAGACCAAACAAAGAAATTGTATTTTTAAAGAATCCTTCTATGGATGCCATAGGTAAAGCTATATTTTCCCTATCATAAGTAATATCCCGATATATCAAATCATCAATGATAAATAAATCATGCGAAATACATACCTCGCCAATCCCTTGTAAAATAGAGAATTCTCTTTTTCCCATTACTTTACCTGTTGGATTACAAGGATTACCATTTACAAAAGCCACTACTTTAGGAATATAGTTACTATCTTTATATTCCCTTTTTAATCGATTATTTATCTGTTTTATTCTCTTATCTAACTTATCTGGATTTACTAAATAATTATCTTCCTTATCTAAGTTGATAATTTTTACATTGATATTTTTTCTCTCTGGTTTAAAACTGAATAATCCATAATTGGGACCAGTCATTAAAATAACATCATTTTCTCTTGCAATAATATCTAAAATCAAATCAAAAGCATGAGAGGTTGAAACAGTAAATGTTAAATTGTGGATAGATAAACCTTTTTCATCAACATCATCATATTCATAGGGATTATTATTATAAATACCTTCCTGTTCAATATATTTTAACAACTCTAATCTTACTTGATTATCTCCTTCTGAATAAGGGTATGAATATAAGTTTTCTTTTAAAATTGCTTTTTTTAAAGCCTTTTTAGTAGGAGGAAATATCTTATAAGAAAGAGGATTACCACTTGTAAAGTTTAAATCACTCATAGGATTATAATAATGATTCATCATATCATTATAAAGAGAAAATCCATCTTTTACATCATCTACTACACTACTAAAATGCTTATTATCTTTTCTTTTTCCAACACTTGGAAAACCAATACTTCTTTTATTTAAGTAAGGATATTTTTCCAAAATTCTATTAATCGCCTGTACTTGTTTCATTTAATTCCTATAAAATAGAATTTAGCATATCTACGATTTTTTCGATAACTAATTCTTTATTATCCTTTCTAGATGTTTTTAAAGCTTTTATTTTATCATCATAAAATGTATTAGATTCTCTATCATAGATACTAATAAATACCATATTATCTTCTCCATATAAATTATTTATATCTACCCTATTTAATTTACCAGTGATTCCTATTCCATAATGACTAGAAGTAAAGAGGCTAATATTTTTGCTCATTTCTTTTGCTACCTCTTCTGAGTAAACACTATATTTATCAATAAGTTCAGAAGAAACACCCATTTTTATTTTAAATTCATTCGAATACGTTACTGCACTAAATTTTAACACACTACTAGCACCTTCTATATTGGTAATGGCATTAGAAACTCCTCCCCCAGTGCAAGACTCCATCGTTGCGATGGTTTTATTTTGCTTAATTAATTTTTCTACTATTTTCCTCATACACACCTCTCCTCTTATTTTTTTAATCTTAAAACTTTATGAATGGGAGTAAAATCTTCCATCTCCTTTAAAATAACACCATAATCTCTTTGAAAGAAAGGTTCTAATTCTTCTACCTTTTCTTCCAAAAAGCCAAAGGAAATTATTTCTTTCTTAGGTAAGTTCTTAGCCATTTCTAAGTCCGTTAATTGGTCCCCTATTACAATACTGTATTTTTTATCTAGCAATCTATTAAAAAAATCGGTTGGAAGATTGATATCATATTTACTCATACTATGTACGATTTTCTCTATACTATCTATCATAATATCCTCCCTAAAAGTAAATAAATTACTATGAAGATAAATATTATCAGAACAACAATTATTTAATTTCAATAATTCTATAATGAAATTACCACAACCTGCAGAATTAATTATCAAAGGGATATTATTTTCATTTAATCTATCAATAAATTCAATAGCACCATCTCTTAATTCTAATAAATCCGTTGTAGAAAGAATTTTTTTAATATCGCTTTCTCTTACTCTATATTTTAGCATTAGTTGATAGCTTTTCCTCTGCCACTCTTCCATTATTTCATATTTTAAGGAATCTGGTATCTTTGTATCTAACTCTAAAGGTCTATAATGCTCATATAGTTTTCTTCTTTCTTTACTATACTCTTCTCCGTAGAATCCACTCTCTCCAAATAAAGAAAAGGTTGTTTTACTATTTCTAGTAGATAAAATTCGGTCAAAATCCGCTACTACATAATAATTATCAAGAGTGATATTTTTTAGTTTTTTCTTACTTTCATCCTTTATCCATATCATACAAATACTCCTCCATATGTCTATTCTTTTTATCCGTTACCTTTTTTTATATATTCTTTTATTTTTTCTTTCTCAATTAATTTTCCCTCTTCTACATCAATAAATGGGAAAGCTCTACCTACCAAATCCATCTTTTCTAATAAACTTTCTAGCACCATTTCACTATATTCTAAGTCTACAAAGTAACTTTTTAAATCAGGAATCTTTATACCTTTTATTTTGTCTAGAGAAATTTCATTTCTTACTTGATATTCATCGTAAAAAAGAGAATATCGCCGATTAACGGGTAAATTCTTTAAGAAGGTATGAAATGATTGATAGGATTTTATATACCTAGTCTTAATCGCATCTACTCCCTCGATAACGTATCCAAAATGCCAATCAATGTAATAGGAATAGGAATAATCAGAAGTACTGGTACCCTCTTTGATAGCAATTCGTTTCGATAAGGAAATAAAATCCTTACCATTTAAAGAAAGATTCTTATTTTCCTTCCTTCCGAGTTTTCTTTTTGAATACAATCCACCACTTAAAATAACTTTATCGAAATCTTCTTCCTTCAATCTATGATAAAACCAATCTGGATTAATCTCAATATCTTTTATTCCAGTATCCATAAAATCACTTCCTGTATAGATTTTCCTTTTTGATATATTCTATCACAGATAGCTCTAATTTGGTACCTAACTTCTCATATTTGTTTTCCTTTATTAAATTTCTAATCTTAGTAGAAGATAAGTTAGACATTGTAATATCCGCCTCTATTACATTTGGATACTTATCTACCATTTCTCCTTGTCGCTCTTCTCCTCGCTGAATCACTAGTATTTTATATTTATCTAAAATATAATGACAATTATTCCAAGTATCAAATTCTAATAAATTGTCACTTCCACAGATAAAATATATTTCATCTTTTGGATACAAATTGTTAAAATAAGATAACGTTTGATAAGTATAGGTTAATTTATTTTTTATTTCATAATCGGATACGGATAAATTCTCACTATCTTCTACCATAAGTTTAATCATATCATACCTTTTTGTTGCATCAATTAATTCTTTTTTCTGATACTTATCTCCTGTTGGAACATAAATTACCTTATCCAGATATCCTTTTTCGATTAATTCTAATCCTATTTTTTTATGCATATTATGAGGAGGATTAAAACTTCCTCCAAAGATACCTATCTTCAATTCAATCACCTATCTTTCATAAATTGGAATATGAAATTTATGTAAACTATTTTTGTGTAATTTTTCTATTCTTTCAGCTACTTCTTTATTTACTTTTGTTTTATCTTCCATATAGGTTGTGATGTCCTTGTAACTGACTCCTAACTTTTCTTCATCGGTTTGGTTTGATAAACCATCACTTGGTTTTTTATATAGAACTTGTTCTGGAACATTTAAGTATTCACCAATTTTTATTACTTCTTCGACTGTAAAATCTGCGATTGGTGAAATATCATGAACAGAGTCTCCTCCCTTCGTAAAGTATCCTACAAAAAGTTCACATTTATTAGAAGTTCCTGCCACTAAATACGTTTTTTTCTTTAAAGCACTATATAGAGCTGCTAAATAGTAAACAGTTGCCATTCTAAGTCTTGGCTTTAGATTAATATCACTATTTTTTACTTCTTCTTCTGTGAATTCCCCCAAATGTCTTACTTCTTCCTTAAACTGTTCGAAAACTCCCGTAAGATTAAAATTTAATAGTTCAAATCCATAAAAATCGCTAACTAATTTAGCATCATTTCTGTCTTCTTTTTTAGAATGACATGGCAATGTTACTCCTATTACATTTTCACATCCTAACGCTTTTGTCATTAAAGCGGCAACAATGGCAGAATCCTTTCCTCCACTGATTCCTAATATAGCACCACCTAAATGATTTTCTTTATAATATTTTTTAATAAATTCAATTACCTTATTGGTTTCTTTTTTTGCATCAAAATCTTTCATATAACTTCTCCTTTTTTAATATGAAGTAGAGAAAAGGGAATTATTTTTAGTATACCCCAACTCTACTTCTTTTACTTATTTCTTATTTTTATTTTTGACTACTTTTTTATTTTTTGATATCCTGAATTTTCAATAGCAGTAGCAGCTGATTTTTTCATCACATCGTATAACATATATTCTTTTAAAGCTCTTTCCTCTTCTGATAAATCAACATAATAAGTATGTGGATTTTCAATATCGATAATACGATCTGTTAAGGTTTCAAATTCTTTTTGACAATAAGTCTTTTTTTCTTCTAAGGTTGGTTCTTGATAAACAAATTCTCCATTTAAGAAAATTGGTACTTGTAATTCTCTTACTCGGTAATCTGTGATTGTTGTTTTCTTCCATGGATTTTGATCAGATACAAGGGTATATTGATCCTTCGGTATTTTTTCGGTATTTCTTGCAATAACATCTCCTAATACTTCTCCACTATCAAAGTCATAAAAACGATATACTTTTTTTACTCCTGGATTAATGGTTTTAACGGCATCCTCACTTACCTTTATTTTCGGAATAATTTCGCCATCTTTTTCAATAGCAACTAGCTTATAAACACCATTTACTCTTTCTTTACTTGCTGTAATATTATCTCCAAGTCCAATCGAATCAATAACAGCTCCCTGTTTGATTAAATTTGAAATAGCATATTCATCCAGTCCATTTGATACACAGATTTTCACATCGGAATAGCCAGCTTCCACTAGCATCTGTTTTGCTGCTTTTGTTAAATAAACTAAATCTCCTGAATCAATTCGAATTCCCTTTAACCTTTGTCCTTTTGGCTCTAGTATTTCTTTACTTACTCGAATCGCATTTGGTATACCACTTCGCAAAACATCATAAGTATCTACTAAGAATACACTGTTTTCTGGGAAGCTTTGTGCATAAGCTTTAAATGCTTCATATTCCGAATCAAATTTTTCAATAAAAGAATGAGCCATCGTTCCAAAAATTGGTAATCCGTATTTTCTTCCTGCATAAATGTTACTAGTTCCATAAGCACCACCAATGTAAGCGTGACGACTAGCTTCAATCGCAGAATCTTCTCCTCTAGCACGTCTTGCCCCAAACTCCCATACAGGAATCTCTCCTGCTTCATTTGTGATTCTTTTCGTTTTCGTAGTTACTAAGCTTCCATGATTGAAGTTGGCAAGTAGAGCTGTTTCAATAATCTGTGCCTCTATCATTTTAGCACGTACCGTAATAATTGGTTCATTTGGAAAAGCGGCAGTTCCATCTGGCATCGCATAGATATCACCTGTAAACTTTAAATCCTTTAAATAAGCTAGAAAATCTTCACTGAAACATCCTTGTCTTCTTAAATAATCGATATCCTCCTCCGTAATTTTAAAATTTTTAATATACTCGATAATTTCTCCAAGTCCTCCT
>CANRVM010000041.1 GCA_947643295.1 uncultured Mycoplasmatota bacterium | reverse complement strand
CTTGTAGTCTTTTAATATGTTTTTCTATTTCTTTTCTTGTCATGGGAGCACATACTTCAACTTGTATAACCTCTCCATTTACACTTATATCTTGAAAACGATTAATTGCTCCTTTATTAAATAAATTAGCATATTCCTCTATAAAAGTTTTTCTAAAGTTTATATTCTTAATTTCTAATTCTTTATTATCTTTCTTAATAACTTCGATTGATTCTACATAACTCATAACTAAATCTTGTTTTTGTTGAATTGTTAATTCATTCCATCTAACTTCAAAACTACTTTGATATAGTGGATTAATTAAACATTTAATACTTTCTAAATCTCTTTTAAGCATTATATCTTCAAAAGTAAAGTTATATTGTTCTAACTCTTGTTCTTCTTTTTGCTTTAACTCAATATCTTTAATTCTTGTTTCTAAATATTCTTTATCTTGTTTATATTCTTCCATATCAATTATTTTATTTAGATATGCATCTTTTAATCTTGTTATTTTATCTTTTAAAGTGTTTATTTCTTTAGATAACAATTCATTTGTATTTTCTACTTTATGTTTAAGTAGTGGGGCAAAGAACTGTCTAACTGTGATGTCATATTCGATAATGGTTGTTATTTGTTCTATTAATAACTCTATTAGTTGATCTTCTCTAATATAAGTTTTACAATCGTTGCATTGATAATAAATATATTTCTTTTTACTTCCACCGGGTGCTTTACAAGCCATAATTCTTTTACAATGTGGGCATATAATTTTTTGAAAAAATATATAATCATTTCTTCTAGTATAATTTCTAGTATTCTTTCTTGATTGTTCTTGGCAATCTTCCCATAACTTTTTACTAATAATTGGTTCAACTACATTTTCATAAAGTACAGGTGTTCCTGTTCTATTACCACTTATAAAATCTCCTTTATAAAGTGGATTAGCAAGTATCTTTTGTATTGTTGTATCATACCATTTTTTATTTAATACCTTTTCTTCATTAAAGGTATTAGCAATCTTTTGGTAACTATTTCCTTTTAAATATAAATCAAATATTCTTTCTACTATTTCACTTTCTGCTGGATTAATAATTAACTTCTTATTATCTCTCATAAATCCCAAAGTCTTTCTAACTGGAATGTGTCCATCTTTAATTGCTCCTACCATTCCAAACTTTGTTCTTTCTGATACTCTTTCTATTTCTAGTTGTGATAAAACTGTTAACATTCTTACAAAGAATCTTCCGTTAGCAGTAGAAGTATTAATATCATCCATAGCACATTCTAAACTACAACCATGTTTTTCTAACTCTGTAATCAAAACTTCTAAATCTCTAACACTTCTTGTCAATCTATCTAATTTATAAGCAACTATGACATTAACATTATGACTTTTAACATCTTCTAACATCTTTTGAAATTGTGGCCTATGTTCCATGTCTTTAGCACTTATTCCTGCATCTTCATAAACATTGTAAATATTATAGTCTCTAAACTTACATAAATCTTTTAATTTTTCTAATTGTTCTCTTAAAGAATAACCCTCTCTTGCTTGGTCCTCTGTACTAACTCTACAATATATTGCTGCATTTTTCTTCATATTTTATCAACTCCTTTTCTACTAAAAAGGGAGTCAAAAATACTAGCTCAAACTAATACCTTTGACTCCTCAAAATAAATTTTTAATTTCTTATTATGTAATTTATGCATAGAATCCCACCAATCTAATAAATGAGATACTGCATTCATTTATTGATTTCATATTCTATCATTTATTTTTCATTTGTCAATAGGTCTAGTTTTTATGTGTTTTAATGTGATTTTCAAACTCATTTAAGGGTATTGATTCCTCTAAAGTATTAATATAAACATTTTCACATTCATTAAAGAATAGATAAGTAATATTATTAATAACTAACTTATGAGGTTCAATGTAAGCAAGGTTAGTTTTAGAAATATTAATTATATTTCCCTTCTGTATTTTTTTCTTGATATTTAGAAACTTCAATATATTTTTTATTTTCTTATTTAATGTTTCATCAATATCTAGTTTTTCCTTTATTATTTGCATAACTAATCAACTCCTCTCAAAGCATATAAAAAAGGCTAACTCGAAATTAACCTTTCATATATTTCAAGTCGATTAGTTCGACTAATTTCCCTATGGTGCTTGGAAAGGGAGTCGAACCCTCATGACCGGAGTCGCAGCATTTTGAGTGCTGTGCGTATACCAATTCCGCCATCCAAGCAATTACAGAATTATTATACCATATTTTTTTTAAAATGGTGTATAAAATTAAATTTTTTAATTGGAGAAAAGAATAACTATATTTATTCCTCCTCCTTATATTTTGAATGATATAAATCTTTTTCTTTATCGTTCTCTTCGTTCGTACTGTCAATAAGTTGAGATACATCTGGTAAAGACTCTATATTTGCAAGTCCAAAGTAATCTAAAAATTCATGAGTTGTTTCATATAAAATAGGTCTTCCTACCATATCACTTCTTCCGCTTTCCTTTATAAATCCCTTTGCTACTAACTTTCTAACCAGTTGTCCACTAGCAACTCCTCTAATCTCATCTATTTGTATTCTTGTGATTGGCTGATTATACGCAATAATAGCGAGAGTCTCTAACGCTGCTTGACTAAGTGTATTTGTTGTTGGATTTTCCATTAGTTTTTGATAATAATCTTTGTGTTCTGATTTTGTTGTTAATTTAAATCGATTGCCTAGAAAGTCAATCCGAATACCTCTTTTATTGTTTTCATATTCTTTTCTTAAATCTTTCAGCAATCGCTGTGCATCTTCCTCTTCTAATTCTAATACATACTCAATTTGTTCCAATGTTAATCCTTCTTCACCTACAACATATAATAATCCCTCTAAGATTGCCAAGTTATTCATTTTCTACCACCTCACAAACTATATCATCAAATGTATTATTTTGTGTTATCATAAGTTCCTTATTTTTAGCCATCTCTAATATTGCTAAGAAAGTAGCCACTATGTATTCCTTCGTTAAAGTAGGAAACAACTTGAAAAAAGAAATTTTCTTTTCTCTTGATAAAATCATCTTAATATCATATCTTCTTGATGATACTGTTATCTCATTTTCTGTTACTTTTGTTGATATAGGAACATCTTCTCTTTTTCTTTCTATAAACTTTTTTAATGCTTCTACCAAATCATTAATATCGATATCTAATCCAACGTTACTATCTTCTTTTCGATACTCCATTAAATTACTAGCAGGTTTTGTATAAATAGCCCTTCTAATATTTTCTTTTTCTTTTAATTCTTGCGTTATTTTTTTATAAGCTTCATATTCTAATAGTCGATTGACTAACTCTTCTCTAGGGTCCTTCTCTTCTTCATTTTCTATTTTTTCCTTTTCATTTGGAAGTAACATTTTTGACTTAATTTCAATTAATTCTGTTGCCAAAACAAGATATTCGCTGGCAATTTCTAGATTCATAGATTCTTGGTTATCAAGATAGGTTAAATATTGATCTGTTATTTTTTCTATTTTAATATCAAAAATATCCATCTTATTTTCTTTTATTAAATGAAGCAATAAATCAAGCGGTCCTTCAAATTCATTTATTTTTAAATCTAAAACCATATTGTCTACCTCCATTTAATTTCAGTATATCATGAATAATTATATATCAAAAGAAAAAGATTTAGTTTATAGATGCTCTAAATCTTCATTATCTTGAAAGAAAATATTAGTGTGTTCTTCAAACTGTTCCCTTTTATCCTCCTCATCATCCATATCTTCTATCTCGTTACTTGATAAATCTATTTCTCCATTTTGATATTCTTTAAGAACTTCTTTTAGAGATTCTTTAAATTCTTTTTCTTCTTCATCTTCATAACCTATATAAAATATCTCCTCTATTTGATCATGATTAAACAAGCATATTTGATTAGATGTTAAATAACCTTCTGGATAAATACATCCACAATAATCATAGATTTTCGTTTTATCATCATCTGATATGGAACAAAATCCTGTAATCATTGCCTTTTTAGTTCCACCACTTAATAAAACAACAGATCCAATTGGTAAAAATTTATCTCTCTTTTCCATATAATTGCTCTCCTTACTCTTAATTAAAATTAGAGTTTATTTCTTCAAATGCTTTATCATTAGAAAAATCATCATCATTATCTTCTTCAAGATTATCTGGATCAATATAGGATTCTTCTAACTCATTTTCTGTATATAAATCATCAACGCTATTTTCAGAAACATCTGTATAAACGCTACCAGCAGGACCTGAGTATTCATCTTCTTCTGATGCATATTGAGCAGAATCGGTATATTGAGTATCTTCATCATAATCCTCTGAATCGTCATAATTTTCTGACTCATTTCTATTTTTTAAATATCTAACTCCTGCGACTGCGGCAGCACCTGTTGCGATTGTACCTAATCCTAATGGAATAGCTGATCCTAAACCACCTGACTTTTTCGTCTTTTCTACTTCAGTATCTGTATCAATTGTAGTAACTTTATTTTCCTTTTTAGGTAACTCATTAAAATCGTCATCTAAATCTGTTGGAATATCATTATCTATATTTCCTTCTTGAATATCTGAGATATTTTCATTACCTTCTACTTCGGTATCAATGTTCACAGAAACATTATTTTCTGATGGTATTTCATCTCTTGTATAATGATTAGAAGAACTATTGGTATTATTGTTATTCGTCTGATTATTATCTTCAACAGGAGTACTTGGTTGTTCTGGTTTAGTATTCGTATCATCTACACTTGCTACTATATCATTTTTATTATCCTCTGTATCACTATTTATGTTATTGTTATTATTACCATCAATAGTATTACTTGGTTTTCTATTTTCATTTTTATCTGTTGTAGTTGTGTTGTTAGTATTGTTTTTATCCTTATCTTTATTACTATCTTTTCCCACGTTTAAGATATCTTTTTCTTTCATTTTATTTAAAGAAACTGGTTTATTATTCTTATATTTAACACTGTATCCTAATTTATTAGCATAAGCTTTCGCCTTCTTTTTTCCGATTGCAGATGCTAATAAAGTGTAAGCAGTCACAGCAGAAGCATCACCTTTTTTTAGAGCCTTTTTTAACGCCTTTTTAAGACTAGCTACTGTAGTAGCTTTAGAAGTGGTTTTCTTCGTTACCTTAGCATTAGTTGCTTTGACCTCTTTTTTTGGTGTACTTGTTTTTGAGACAGAAGAGGCAACTGTAGCGGTAACTACTTTATCTTTACTATTTTTTTTCGTTTTTTTATCTTTAATCTTTTTTAAGCTATAAATAACAAAAACACTTTTTGCATTTGATTTATAATTTGCTTTATAACTGAATTCTTTTAATATCTTAGTAACTAATCCGCTACCACCATTTTTTTCTAATTTATTTAATTCTTCAATGGCTACTTTTTTATTACCCGATTTAAGTGCTTTGGTAGCAGAAGCTTCTAACGATTTTATTTTTGATTTTGATTTATCAGCGTGTTTTAAATTACTATAAATTTCATTAGCTCTATCTTTTTCTAAAGATACTACAGTTTTTGCAATTTCAATTATCTCTATAACTTTCTTACTTGGCTTTTCTACTATAGTATTAGAATAAGTATCCACGAAACCTCTTAAAGAAGAGGCAGCAATTATTCTATCATGTGCATTTTCACAGTACTCCGAACATTTCTTTAATTGTTCCATTGTTTCGTTTAAAACTTTTGCCATACTTAATTCACACCCTTAATTAAATTAACCTTATCTGGAATGTTATCTAAATAAAATATGTATTTATCTAAATTATTAGAAAACTTAGACAAATTATATAAAGTATCTTGTATTTTACCTTTCAAATCCAAAGCTATATTTTCTTTATTCTTACTTTCTACAACTGCATTAATTAAACTCTCATTACCATTCTCTAACTCACTAATAACATTGTCTAGTCTACTTTTTATAGCAGAGATGGAACTTTTTGTATTTTTCTTCATTGATACTAAAAATGTGTTAAACTGTGATAAATTACTATTAATTTCTCTTGATTTATCTATACAAATCTGATTTGCTATCTGACTTGATTTGTCTCCGAAGAAAGTTAAAGTAGCGTCTGCAATAGTATCAAACGGTGCAAAAACCTCAGGATTAATACCTCGTTCGGGTACTAAGAATTCTTTTGTTATAAATTTTTTCTCAATAATCGTTCCTATCTTTTCGTTTATTTCATCAATATGTAGATTAACTATAACCTGTCGAAGATCTGCCTTTCCTGAATTAAATATTGATTGTAACGTTTTTACACTCCTATTAATGTCATTAACAGAAGTCCCTATTTTCTCTATTTCCTTTAGTAAATTAGTTAACTCTTTATTTAACTCTAATATTTTCTCATTTAAATTGTCCTCTTTCGTTTTTTTAGACATATGTATCCCCTTCCTAGTACATTGCAACTAAAAGAAATATACCAACTTCTTCTACTTGCAATATACTGCATATAAAATGCAATATATTTTTATTAGTTTGTTGTTTGATCAAATTGTTGATGTGCTCTATAGCTATCATCAATTTTATTAGCATATTGATTAATTAGTTGAACAAAACTATCAAAATCTGCTGCAGATTTATCCCATTTTTGTTTAAAATCATTGGCTCTTTGTCCTGACCATCTATTTTCTACACCAACATTTTCTCTGATAATAGAATCACATTTATTTAAGTAGTTCTTTACCTTATTAGCTTCTTCTTGAATATGTGCCATTGTTGTTTTTGCTTGCTCATAGTCAAAATGTCTAACTGCCATGTTTAATCCTCCTTTGTTTCTTATCTTAATGAATTAATTGCTCTATCTAAATCGTCAGCTGCATTTGTTAAGCTTTGTGAAAATTCATTGATTAGTCTTCCTAATTCTTGTAAATCAGGTCTACTTTTACTTGTATATTTTGTCTTTAGCTCATCGTAAGCTTCGTCTCCCCAACATTCAGCTAAAGTGTTTGTAACTAAATTATCGATTTCTTCAATGGAAGTAGCATATTTTTTTTCTTCACTTGCTACATCAGCAGCTGCATTTCTCATTTTTTCTGTATCTGCAGTCATCTCTTCACCTCCTAATTTTTTTATAAATAAGAATACCTTACCCTTCTGTTATTCG
The DNA here is from genome assembly GCA_947643295.1 of uncultured Mycoplasmatota bacterium. Next base: position 2,201 of record CANRVM010000041.1, on the reverse strand, counting down.
TATATTCTTACAATTTCATCATAACTTGTAAATTTTAAAAAAGCAATAAAATCGATCTAATTTGACATATTTCTACTGTAAAGTTTTCTTTTACAAAGAGATTTGTTATAATATACTTGGTGATAAGAATGAAGAATTTCAATGAAATTGATGAATCCTTTACTTGTGAAAACTGTGGTTTCAAAGTTGATAAATTAGGCTACTCTTGTCGTGACCATTGTCCTAATTGCTTATATTCTAAACATGTTGATATCAATCCAGGAGATAGAAAAAATAAATGTAGAGGATTATTAGAACCAATTGGGATTACAAAATTCAAAGACACTTTTAAAATTATTTATCGTTGTGAAAAATGTGGAAAAGAGCACAAAAACATTGTAGCAAAAGATGATAATATTAATAAAATAATTACTTTATCTGTTGTTAATTAAAGTTACTTTTCCTTTTTCATAATTATTAATTTGACTAGTTATAAAAATTGTCTTAATAACAAAAAGGAGATTGAGAACTATGGATGGAATTACAAGTCTTATCAAAGATTGGATACCATTCAAGAAGAAAAAACGCATTGGGAATTTGGACGAACAATACCAACAAAATTATATAAAAATAAGGGAATCTTATCATGATTCTTTGATAAAAAAAGAAACAAAATATTTGTTTATTATTAAAAGTTAATAAAGAGAAAATAAAATAAAGAAAATTAAAAGGATTGTCTCCTGTAAACTACAGGCTACAATCCACTAATTAATAGACTATACAACTTTGGGGGTTCAGTTCAATGTTCACTTTTTTATATTCTATAAGAATAACTTATGCTATCTTTCCTCTTATTTCTTTTTTTGACATAGGTCGATATACTAAAGAACTATTTTCCATAATATCTAACAATTCTAAATTTAGACTACTTTCTTTTAACGATTTAAGATCATGATCCACCATATACTTTATTGGTTCAATCCCTAATTCCACCTTTTTCTGTTTTTGATCATAAAAACAATACAAAGAAGAGTTCTCTTCGTTATCTAACTTTAGCGAATACATCATAAAATAATCTCTACTTCCATTAGTTTCTTTATAAACAGTGTGTCTATTAATTCTATTTCTTTCCTCTCCACTTGTAAAAATATATTTCTCTAATTGATCCATAAAATTTTTATTTTCTATGAATCCAGTTAACGAAGTAGTTAGACTAGGAATGGCTCTAAACATATAATTAAATTTATAAATCATTTTCTCATTTTTTAGTTCTTTAAATTTTGTAATATCCATACTTCCAATGTATCTTGCACCCTCTCTTTCTACATCTAAATCAGGCTCCTTATTTATTAAGTTTTTAAAAGCGGTTTCATGAATTACCTTTCTAACAGATGCATCGATTCTCTTTGTATTTATTGCTCCTAGCAAAACATCTTTATGCTTATCATAATTATCATCCAATTTCTTAAGCTTTTTTAATTTTTCATCTAATGAGCTTGTATCATCTTGTATCAATTCTAATAATGTCAAGTAGAGATCTTGATAAGCATCACTAGTTCTGACAATATTGGTTCCTATTCGATTTATCATTTCAATGCTTAGTTTTGATAACAGTTCATCTGTATAAATACCACTTTTTAGATAACCTAAACGAGTCGCCATTTCCTTAATATAGTCATCCGTCATACTATCAAATTCCATTTTATCAAAACCATAATAATTTTTCACTTTACAAAAGCTTCTTAAAGAAAATCCCATCTGAACTCGGTAAAAATCAGGGATTGGATTAATTAAATATTTTTTATTTTTATTTTCATATACTAATGCCCAATGATTAAATTTTACTTCCATATCACTTTCTATTTCCAGTGGATAGCAATTAAGTCCTAATTCTTTTGCCATTTCACAATATAGGTGGACAACACTTCTACAAATTACCTCACAATTCTCAATTTTTTTATAATTCTCATAAATTTCATTTTGTCTTTTTAAATCGCCATAATAGAAAAATTCCACATTTTTTGAAAGAAACATACCCATTTCATATACTAAACTTAGCATCTTTTCATCATTAGTAAGCTTTTGTCTACTTTTAATGTCCTCTATTACTTGTTGACGCTTTCTGTCTATATCTATATTATCTTTTCTTTCCATTACTACGCCCAATCCCTTCATTCTGCTTATAATAGACTTCTTGCGTAACTAAAAATAGGTATTGCATT
>CANRVM010000040.1 GCA_947643295.1 uncultured Mycoplasmatota bacterium | reverse complement strand
AAAGTGGTTTCTGTATTTTCACTAGTCTTTGCGTTTCAATATATTGATAAAACTCATCGCAAGTAATATGTTCTTTTGGTTTTTGATACTCATAAATGAATAAGAGTTTATTTCTACTAACATAAGAATGTTCTCGTTCAAAGTGTTTTTTCACATCCAGTAACAACTCTACTTTACTACGATATTCATGGATTCCTTGATATTTTCCCCAAGAATGTTCAAACCAATAATATTTACCACCCTCTTTATATGTTAAAAAGGTATGGGATGGTAACCTATCACCATCAACAATATATATGAAATAAGTTTTAAATGGGATATTGGAATCTTGAAATAATTTTCTTTCTAATTCTACTTGATCCCAACATACACCACATTTTGATTGTAATAATTCATCTGGAGTTTGTAAATAATAAAACTTATCAAATTCTTCTTCATATTTTTCTGGATTTTCTATTAAAATATTGTTACCATGTTCATCCGGAAAACCATACTCAATATCGTTCATTCTCTTCATTATTTGATTTGGATTCATTTTATTCTACCTCTTTGAAAAACTTTTTAAAACCTTTTGCATTGCTTCTGTATTTGCAACTACTTCTTCTTTTGTAATTTCTCTCTCACGATTATAGGGAATACATTCTACTCCTGCACTATCTAACATACGTCTACCTATCATTTTTTGTATTTCTTTGGAATACTCTCGAAGATAATAAACTTTTTTTATCCCTACTTGTACAATTTCTTTCACAAATTCAGTACATGGAGACCATGTGACATACATCGTCGAACCTTCTAAATCCTTCTTATTTCCTCTATAATTTAAAATCGCATTACGCTCTGCATGAACAATATAAAAGTCCTTTATATTGAGTGGTTTTCCTGTTATTTCTCCAGAAGAATTCCAGTCAAATGTGTCATCACTCATCCCTTTCGTCAATCCATTGTATCAAATCGATAATATTTTCTTACTTTCTTCTTCTACAATACAAGCTCCCACTGGGTTATGAGGGTCTTTGCTCCTCATAGAAGATAAAATGGCTAACCCCATAAAATACTCATCCCAATTTAAATAAGATTCTCTTTTTCCTGGCACCTTTTCACATCCTTTCCTTCATTAAATTTTCCACATAAGAAACAATATCCTGATTGACGTCTTGTATCCTTTTATTCTTCTGTAACTCCTCCATCGTAAACCATTGATAAGAAATATCTTGATACTTAAATTTAGCCTTCATCATATTCTTTCCTAAATCAAACTCCACTAAATAAAAATAATGATGATACTTCTTTTTTTTGTTAGAAGGAACGGAAATTTTTTGATGAACCATATCCTTTAAGAATTGGACGGAAATGGAATCTTTATCCATACCTAATTTTTCCCATAGGAATTTTTTTATTTGATTACTATCAAAGGAATCCTCGATTTTACAATTTAAGAATAAGAAACTCCTCCATCTAATATCATCATACTGTAAATACTTTCCATCCTTATTTCTAATAATAAAAATTGCATGTTTTGCTTCTTCCATTCGTTCTTCACCTATATTCATTATAATATTCCTTCTATCTACTGTCTAGGGTTTTGTTTCTGCTTTTTTAAAAAATGCCCTTTGTCAAAACTTCCTCTTATTTTCTTTATTTCTAAGCACTATCTAACTATATTTTGCAATAGAATTCTCCTGATTTAACAATTCCTTTATTTTTAAGGATGTCTCTTTACTCTTTGTAAATTTAGCATACCATTCTAGAATATGTAATTGATTCATTGTCAATTGCTCCACTTCTAGATTCTCCACTATAAAGGTGTTACTTATCATCCGGTCAAATCCACGGAACATCTTCATCGCTTGATTCGAATCAAGAAAAATCTCCTTCGATAATTTATGGAAAGATTTTAGTAATTCCATATACTCAAATAACTTTTGTCTATTGGCAAATCGAAAATTCCGTTCAAAATATGGGCTGTCTACGGATTCAAAAAGCAAGGCTTGAAAAAGCTCTGGTAACAATTCAATCAAACAAATGATAAAACGAGGATAAATACAACATATTTGATAGAAATTACGCATTCCTAAATTTCCTCTAAAAAGATAAGCATCTAATATCTTTTGAATATGCATGATAAACTTATGGTCATTGGTATCACGTGCTAACTGAATGGCGTCTATCATAGAACTAGGTGGGATAAACTTAGGACCAACCGTTTCTAATTGATCCAAGTATCTCATTAAAAATTCATCTACTACTCTTGCGAACTCTCGTTTTTTTATCTGTTTATCCTCTTTTAATTTTAATAAAAAGCAAGATAACGTTTTAGGATTTGTTTTCACCAGAATTTCAATATTAGTAGAAGAAATCATTTCTAACAATATCTCTTCTTTATGTCTACTTTTTAATTCTGTATATCTTTCCATTATTTCAAATGGTAGATGAATACTATCTTCCTTCCTAGCATAAAAGAAAACATCAACACTAATATAACGAGATAGATAATGCATCGTTCTACGAAATTCATCCTCCCACTCCATATCAAAAAGTCCCTGTTCTATATAATGATTTTTATAAAAATAAGATAAAAATTCATCTCCCATTAAAAGTTGTAATACATAAGCACCACTTATTATTTCTGGTGAAGAATATCTATTTATTCTTCTTTGGTCAAATCTCACATGATTTATGATATAGGGTAATACTTCCAAAATTTCTTTACGAGTAGAAAAGAAAACAACATTTCTTCTTAGCGAACATTCTAAAATTTCAAAAATATCTAATAAAGTTTCACAATTAACCTTATCCATTTCCCTATCTAAAACAATATCACGGATAAGCTGATTGATCTTTTGATAATGGAAAGTACAATCTACCACTCTTTTTCTACTTTCTGGTAGGCCATTGATTTCATTTCGTAATAAAGTAACAAGATAGGAAAAATAAAAGTTAGGGTTTTCCTCTTTTAACATACGATAAAGTTCTCTATGATTTCTCTTTGTAATTTCCCGAAAACGTGGGGTATGTAGTCCTGATAAACTAATCGATAACGTATCAGAGAGAGTGGAAGAAACACAAAGGAAAATATCAATTGGTTGTTCATATCTAGTAGCTTCAAATTTCTCATTACAGGTAATTAAAACGGTATCCGCTTTTTTTCGTCTTGTCTTCAAAATAACAGATAACCCCATTAAGTCAGTAGGAGCAAACCATGCCTTCCACAAGGTAGTTAATTTATCCCAAGGACGAGATTGTAAAACATCCAAACCAGGAAGACAGAATTGTTCTTCCCTGAATAAGAAACCGTCTGAACTAAGTGTACTTGCTAGTAAAATTAAATTGAGTGTATAAGTAGATAAATAACCTATTAGAGGCATGTCGGAATCTAAAGTAATATCACTTTGCATCACACTTGGAATATTTTTTGTATTTAAGACACTATTTAGTTGATCTTGTATCAAAAATTGTAAATTTTCTACAAATTCCTCTTCTGTAATCTCCACTAGAAACTCATGAATTTTTAGTTTATGTTCTAATGCTTTTTTCATATGTTCTCGTAACATTTCAATGACAACAGGTCTTGAGTAAAGTGGTACAAACATAAGACAATAAAACCAATTAGAACTTAGAGAAGAAGTAGTGGATAATCGACTTGCTAAACTAGAGGACTTATATTTTCTATCAATATAAATATTACATACCTCATTCACTGTATTTCGTAAAATAAAATCAGCTGTTAGGAATTCACCAAATGTATTATGTAAAAATTCGTAAGCACTCTCCGAAGTATCCTTATCATCTTCCATATCTTGTGCCATCGACTGATGAATAAAGAAGAAACCACCTAAGACAGACTCCGATTCTTTTAAGGTATTCAGTTTAGGACTGCCATCTTCTCTATGAGCTTTAAATATATCCAAATCTTTTTCTAATTGGCTAGAACGGATGACCACTTCTTCTCGATTGTACATCCCAATAGCAACAATTCCAAGACGTTCCATTTCTTGATCAATTATTTTTTCTTGTTCTATGGCTGTTTTCTCTTCAAATCCTACCACATATCTTCTTCTTTCTCTACGAACGAATCTACGCAAAAGATTATCATACAACTCGGTTCGTTTCATATCACTCATCTTACCTAGTTCATTTGCTTCGGAATCATAAAGAGCAAGCATCAAAAGTAGTAAAGGTTGTTCAGCTAATTCGATAAGACTACTTTCCTTCTTCTCATCCTTTATCGATAGTGTAAAAGGTTTTATCTTCTTTCTTTCAAAATAATCAGCATTGACCTGATTCCAAATATCCATCCATTTCTTTCTTTGATTGACATCAAATTCCATCAAACGAAGAATCGTAGAATGAAGAGGAATTTTTGCTTTATCAATCAAGGTAACTCGACTAGTAATAATGATTCGAACAGGACGTTTCATTGTCTTTTGCTCTTGTTGAAAAGTACGAACTTTTTCTAGATATCCAGAAAAGACATCTCCTTTTGCTTGAAGAAGTTCATCATATCCATCTAAAATGATAGTTAAAGGCTTTTCATTAAACTGACTAGCAAATTCACCATATCCTTGAGGTAAGGTTCTACTAGTTAATTTTCTTATTTGTTCTTCTACTAAAGCATCAATACCAACTTCTGCATTCACCTCTCGAAGAGGAATACGTACCACGGTATAAGAATTACTCATTAATTGAGCAGAAAGAACCTTTGTTAATAATGATTTACCACTTCCCGGCTGTCCCAAAATAATAAGTGGATAGTTAATACTATCGATGGAATAAAGATATTGGATGAAAAACTGATCTAAATTTGACTGAATGGATACACGGTCCCAAACCTTAGTATCTTCTAGCTTAATATCCTTATTTATATAAGAGAAACATTTATATGACTGAGGAATAAAGGCATCTACTATTCTAGGAAACCGTAAGGGAATCATTTCTTTGTCCGAACTGATTTCTTTATCATCAATGATAGGTTCTTCAATCATGGACAAATATTTTTTTCTTAAATCATCAATAAGATCTTGTGCTTGAATACTATGATAATCTGTTACAATGGAGTTGACAATATCATTTAAATTTTTAAGTCCTACATCAATCTCTTCCGTAAGATTAGCAATTTTATCCATAGCAATTTGATTCTTCTTTATTGCATAATGAAGACCTTCAAAATTCTTTAATTGAGCAAAGTAGGCAAAATCTTCATATTCGTCAGCCAACTTTAAATACTGTGCTTCGTATATTTTAAGAGCATCTTTTGGTATTGCATCCAATATCTCTTTTACTTTTTCTAAAGCTTTTTTCTCCTCTTCTTTTTCTTCATCGTAAATATTCTCCGTTAAAATAAGCCCCAACATATTCTTTGTTGCTCTTGTATACACTTCTAGCAATTGCTTTTTTATCTCCGCAAAAGAAGTAACATGATCCGTATAAAAACACAGACATGATTTATCTACCATCGTAGAAGCCATTCCTAATAATTCTGAAGAAGCAGAATTTTCTTTTTGTAACTCCCTATTTTTACTAAATTTTACTCTTATCTTTTTTAAAACATCCTCTGGCATACTATTTTGAAGAGCCTCAAAGTAAGAAGTATAACCAATAAGAGAATAAGCAATCCTCAATTGTTCTGTTCTACTAATATAATCGGTTTCTTTCTGCTTGGTAATATAGTCAAGCACTTTATTTCCTAATTGAAATAGACGATCTTTCACATCCAACAACTGAAATAAAGAAGTGGCTTTAGGCCCAAATACAATCGGACTAAAAACAATTGCTGCATCAGATAAACTTTCAAAGGCATCCAAAATATCCTTTCCAATTTTCGCATCTTTCCTAAGATATTTCTCGATATCTTTAAACTGACAGTCTTTCATAATAAGCTCCTTCCATTTTCTTACCATACTTCCTCTCTCATGATAGGAAAATATTACCTATTATTATATCGATATTTATCTAACAGTGCAAGAAAATATAATTGTTTTAACTCACAATCTCCTCTTCTTATTTTTGTGTTCTTTCGGATGAAAAAAATTTTTCTAGATATTTTCTTAAATTATCATCACATATATAGATATAAGTTCCCATAATGGCTCTTGTTAGAAGAATACCATAAGCATTCAAAACATGGTTGTAAATTTCTTCATCGGACTCCTGTTTTTTCACGACATTATCGTAAAATTCTTCTTTATTTAACTTAATTTTTTTCTCTTTGGTATCATAATACAATTCCGGTCCAATGATAAGTCCTAAGTAATTTAAATCAATCCCACATAGTGTGTAAATACTACCAATTTCTTGTTTACATTCTTGTTTTCGAATCCAACCCTTTGTACACGTATTCCATTTTGCTTTTGTATGGTCAATCAAAATCGTATGAGAATCACTGGTATTATCATTTCGGTATTCAAATCCATAACCACTTGCTTTTCTACTTAATCCATATTTTTTCTCTTTTTCTTTGATAATTTCATTTAATTCTTGATAGCTATCTACTATTTGCAGAGTATAGTTGTTAAATTTTTTTCTTTCGGGTTCTTTTCCATAAAGAATATCATAAATATACTTTATATATGTTCTTCCTGCTTGCACTCGCATTTGTTTTTTTAACTCAATAGGACGATAGCCTCTTTCTTGCGTTTCTATCTTCTTTTTAAATACTTCTTTTGGAATTTCAGAAGGAGAAACAATTTGCTTTTCATCATAAAACAAAATTGTTGTTTTTGCCTGCATTAAAATCCAGTCTAACTCATCATGAGTATAATCAAGTCCCAATCTCTCATTGCCTTTTTGAAAGGCTTTGGAATAAAAATGCAAATTTTTATTTCTTCTTAATTTATGAGCTTCATCACAAATGATAATATCGTATTTCTTTCTCGTTACATCAATAGGAGCAATGACATTATTCTTCGCATAATTCAGACATTTCAAAGTGAATTTTATTTCTTCCCGTAAAGAAGGATTCGCAACCACAATTGCAATTTTTTTCGTATGAAAATGGATATCCCTTTTTAAATAATCAAAAAGCGTAATAGCAAGTACTGTTTTTCCCGTACCAGCCATTCCTGTAATTTTTAATGGTCTTGCTTGATAGTTTTTATCTACTGGTTGGTCTTCCTTTGTATTTAAAATATTAAGAATCGCTTTCAGTGCATTTTTCTGTTCCTCATTTAATAATTTAAAAGGAGAATGACTAAATTTTTCCATCGTTAACAAATTATCAAATTCCTTTTCTCTCACTAGTCCTTTTTTTTCAAGTAATAACCATAATTTATCAAATTTTAACTCATATTCATTTTTCTTATCATAAAAAAGGTATTTATATTTAGATTCACTTACTATTGTATATCTTCCTTCTATCTCCATCAAACTTGTCAAAAGGCATTCATAATGTTTCATGATGGTCGCATTGGCATGATGATCTGTTACTATATGCATCGTATGAAATTGATAACGCTTTTCTTTTACCTTTTGTTTATGTTCCTTTGCCCTTCTTTTTACATTTGTGGTTTCACCAATATACATATATTTCTTTCCTTCCAAAATATAAAGACAATGATAAGGATTAGCAATCTCCCAATTTTTAAAATCTCCAGCTTGGAAATCATAAGATCTTATCTCCATAGCGTTACCACCTACCTCTTTAAAAGATATAACTACACCTTGCCATAAGTTTATAGCTAACTATATCATAATATAACAATGGAATGGATGCAATATATTATTCATGGTGAAATTGTTATTGTTCTATTATAAATTTCTTTTTCTCCTTTTACAAGTAATATTATATACATTGTTTTTTTAGTAATATATAGAAACCGATGCTTCACTATCAACTTTTTCTTTAACAGAATCTACTTAATCAATTGCTCTACTTTTGCTACAAAATGCTAAGTTTAGGAAGAAAATTTTAATAGTGTTTTTTTATTTCTTTTATTAACTCTTCTTCGTTTAATTCTTTATCATAATCATCCATATATTGTCCCCTTCCTGTTTTCAAATAATTCAACCAACCATCTAATGCTACTAGGTAAAGAACGTTAAATAAGGATAAATCTGCATACTTTCCGACATATCTATTTCCAGCATCCCATTGCTCAAATCGTACTAGATACAATTTTCCATAACCTTCATTTCTAGTTACCTTAACATACCCATTTTCATCAATTATTAGTTGATTTGAAACACGATCATCGGCCTTTTTTATTTCTTGCTCTAGTTCTTCTCTTGTAAATAAATGAGCTGGTTTTCCTCTTCTTATAAAATCTATCGAAACCCATTCTGGATACTCTCGAATATCATCAAAACCATTTATTTTTAGAATCTCTTCTATTTCCTTCCAGTTGAACTTGTTCCATTTTGGAACAAGTTCAACTTTTATCAAGTTCTTCATCTTTGTATATATTACTAATATGCTTCACAATCGCAGGTCTTTGCACATTAAATAAAGTAGCAATTGCATTAACATTTAGCCATACATCCTCATCAAGCAATCTTACTTCAACTTTCGTATTATTATTCTTATCTTCATAAAAAATTATATTATTTTCATTACCAATTAACTTATGATTCATTAACTATTATCCTTTCCTATTTGTGAATACAATCAACGTGGTATGTAGAAATACCTATTACTCCATCAGTCTATTCATTATTTTAACATAATAACATTCTTTTTTCGAAATAAAACGTTTTTTAAGTAACCTTGTTTCTTTATCCTAAGGAAGTTTTTAGACTAAATGATGCCACACTTTATCACTTTTAAAAAGACCAGATAACATCATTATTCCTTGCTCAGTTAAAACATACGGTAAATATCTTATTCCACCATGCACTATTTCATTCCTTAAACTTGAGGTCACAGATTGTGATTTCAAATTGGTTCCTTCTTCAATATTTAATTGAAAACAAAATATTCCTTCTCATCGTTTAATTAATAACTCTTGTTTCCGTTTTATATTATTTTGCAACATCGGATGAAAAAATAACTTGTCTGCACCAGCACGATTATAGATAACTTCTGCGGAAGTGTTTCCATGTGCTGCAAAATGGAATTTGTTCTGCACAATTTTAAAGAATCTTATAGTTTCGGGAGCATTAGGATTATATTCAATTGCAGTAGCATACAAATCAAGAACTTGTCTATATAATACTTTTTCACTTGATTGGATATCTTTAATGCGGTTTATTAATTCATAAAAATATTTTCCACCGCCTAAATTTTTAAAACGCTCATCATCCATAGTATATCCTTTAATTATGTATTCTTTAATTCTTGCAGTTGCCCATTTTCTGAATCTTACACCCTCTAAAGATTTAACACGGTACCCTACGCTTATTATTACATCTAAATTATAATAATCAATATTTCTTTCGACTTTCCTAATTCCTTCTTTTTGAACTGTTGCAAAATTTGCAATA
>CANRVM010000039.1 GCA_947643295.1 uncultured Mycoplasmatota bacterium | reverse complement strand
GGTAGCCTGTACGGAATTCGAATCCGTGAATGCTGCCTTGAGAGGGCAGTGTGTTGAGCCTCTTCACCAACAGGCCAGAAATTATGTCTTTTCCCAAAGACAATATTATCTTATCATTAATTAGAATATTTGACAAGAGTTTTCAGAATTATTTTGTCGATTTTACAGTTAATGATATAAAGAAAACTTTTTGGTAAGTGGATCTAGTATCTCTTTTTCACCAAAAGTAGCTAAACAGTAATATTCCATTTCTTCATTAGATGTTGCTAAAGTTTTCTCTAATTGTTCTTGATAAGTATCCCCTGTCATTGTTTCTGTAAAATCCGTATAAAGAAGATTATTTTCAATCAGTTTTTGTCTTAATTTCTTAATCTCTCCATTTTTTCCTTTCAATACAATGAGTGATAGTCCTGAAATACTTTCATGAAGGCATCCATCCTTATCTGTAAAATCGATAAAACTCATCTTTTCTTTTATCTCATCTGGAGCTTTTGCAACTAATCCTGCACAAGAGTGTGCAATTGCATTTAGTGCCTTCCCTATTTCTAAGTTTTTATTTACAACTGCTACCAATTTATGAGTTTCGTTATATACCATAAATATTCCTCCTTTTTATATTTTACATGAATTATATTTGTAATGCAAGCCAAACGAAAAACATAAGATTATAATGGTGATAAGATGTATCAAATACAAGATGCTATATATGCAGCAGAAAAGTTAGGTATTCAGTTCAATCGATTTACTCCCAAAGAGTTTTTAACTGGTATCAATATAGAATTAGAACATGGAACCATTAATGAGAAAACAAATGTAACGAATAATGATTTAATTACAACAGCAAAGATTGCTTTGGCTCACTTAAATGAGTTTCCTAATTACTACAATAAAGACTATGGATTACTTGTATTCGAAAGATTTTTAGAATCTAAGTTACAAGAGTCCCAAAAATAAGGAGCAACCTTTATCTATTGCTCTTTTTTTATTAACTACATTTTCTAATGCCCAAGTAAGCCCTTTATCAGAACTTATAAACTTGAACTTTCTCTCTTCATAGCCATTTCCATCCTCTTTCCTATTATAAATAGAGCATTTCATTTCTAATTCATTACCATCTTGATAAAGGAATTCCTCTAGGGTAATCAAATTCACATTTTGTCTGTACTTTTTTCTACTCCTACTATCCTATTTTGTCCCAGAACATCATCATATTTTTGAAAGGTAAGAATGATATTCTCATCCACTTCTTCCATTCTCAAAGAAAAATCACGAACAGACTCCTTCTATAAAAAAGAAATCGTATTTTCATATATACCATTTCCCATTTCATCCTATTTATTTTTAGAAAGTTTTTTTAGGATGCCATCCTCAATCTGATAAGTTTCGTCACATAATTTATGAATATCTTCTTTAATATGCGTAGCTATAATAATTATTTTTCCATTTTTCTTCTCTTTTTGTAATAATTTTCTAATATTTTTGATACTATTATCATCTACTCCATTAAACGGCTCATCAAAAATAAGGACCTCAGGATCTTCCATAAGGACTTGAGCAATTCCCAACTTTTGTTTCATACCTAAAGAATACTTATGATATAGCTTATTTGCTTCTTTTTCAAGCCCTACGTTTTGTAATGACTTATCAATCTCGTCTTCCCCAATTTTAGATTGTAAAGAAGCTAGAAGACTGAGATTTTCTTTTCCTGTTAAATCTGGCAAAAAACTAGGGTTTTCTATTAAGGCTCGAGTACTTGGTGGAAATAAATTATCTTTAATAATATCCACTCCATCAAATAATATTTGCCCTCCTGTTGGTTCCAAAAATGCACATAACATTTTTAATAATATGGTTTTCCCAGAACCATTTACTCCAATTATTCCATAAATATTTCCACTTTCAAAAGTTAAGTTTACTTTTCTCAATATTTCTACTTCTCTAAATTTTTTTGATACATTTTTTACTTCTATTTTCATAATTTACCTCCTAGCATTTCCGTAACATTTCTTCTTTTTAATTTAATATTTTTTATCAGTTGTATCATTAAAATTATGGTAAGAATTAGTAATCCATAAAGATAATGACGATACCAAATAATGTTTTTTGGCATCAAAATAATAAAAATTATGATAAAGCAAAGAATCATTCTTTTTCTGATAAAATTACCCTCTTTACAGTTAAACAAAATCCATAGACTAACTAGTTGTACCACATTTGTAAATAAGATGTCGGATATTAATAAATTGATAATACTTTTGAAATCGAAATTAGAATTAGTTTTTAAACATATCATTAAAATTAATAGGATATACTGACTTATCTTTATCATAGTTAGTAAGAAAATAAGCACTATTTGTTTATTAAAACACCATTTTGTAGTAGAAATCCTTAAAAATAAATTATCTTTGTTTCTAATTAAATCATTGATGTAAAAAGAGATTACCAAATAGATGTGAATGATAATGTTAATAATAAACATCATGATATCAATAGGAAAATAGCTATCTATCCTTAATCCCATGCTGGTAATCAGCATCTCCTCACTACTAATATCATAGTTAGAAATAATAAAGTATAAAGAGAAGGCAGGAATAATAATTAATGTGAGTATGTATTTATAATTTTTCTTTATCATATATTTTATATCGCTTATGGCAATATATTTCATAAATATTTTTTCTTTAATATTTATAAAGTGATAGACAAAAATAACAAGTACTTCCAACAAAAGTATATATAATAGAGAGTAGCTAACCTCAAGCATAAAATTTTCATAATTAATATTTTCAAAATATCGCCAGATTGGTAACTGAAAAGTATTGGTAGTCTCCATGATTCCTGATGGATATATCCAAAAGGCAAAAACAAAGATAAAATCGAGTACAATGACCTTTTCTTCTCTTAGTTTATAACACAAAAAGACATTAAAGATGCTAACGAAAAGAATAAGTACGATATATCTTAGTAGATAAAAGATGGTATAGACCATATTATTTATATATCCATTATAGCTTTTCATATAGAAATAGCCACATTTTAAAATATTTACAACACTTAAATAAGAAAGTAAGATAACTAGACTAACTATTAAATTGCTATAAACTACTAATTTTATTAATTCTTTTAAATGTTTCTTTTTGTTCTCTAGTCTTATAAGGTAAGAATCATATTGATTAAAAGTAGAACAAACATTCACGGTATTCATTAAAATTACTAAAAAGAATAAGCTATTGAACGTTGCAAATTGAAAGGTATTTAATATTGCTGAAAAATAATTTTGAATGCCTGCTGTTAAAACAAGACTTCCATATAAACTTAAAAGAATAGAGAAAAGGATAGTAGCTTTAAACTTTTTTGTCTTTGTGATAAATTTTAAAATCTCTATAGTAGTATTTTTCTTACGAAATTTCTCTTTCATTTTCAATCAAGACCCTTTCTTTCCTTTGATAACTTTTCCATAAAATGATATAAGAAGAGATACAAAATAGAAAAGAAAAGAAACAAGGAATGATTAAATGGTTATTGCTATCTAAATTCCAATATGCAAGTAGATTAAAATATTCATGAGGTATAGATATTCCTAATATTTTATTAATAATTAGTGCATAAACTCCTGCATATAAGATAATAACAAAGATAAAATAAGTGATATAGGCATAAAGAATGGTGATAAATTTTGATTTGCTTTTTTTACAAAAGAGAATTCCTATATTTCCATAGAATATCCCTAAAAAGAAGTGGATAATACACAAGACAAATCCATATAATAAAAAGTGATCATATTTGAAAGGTTCATATACCGCAATTCCTTTTACTTCTGCATCCATATTGAAATTAAACTTTGTAATCAAACAAGAAAGTATAAATGTCAAAAGAAATAAAAATGGTAGGAATAAAGCTGGTTTTAAACTTTTTTTCAATATTTTTTTGAGATAATCTTTATAATGAATTCTTGTTAAATAATTTTTAATCATACCACTGCTAAATTCAGAATGTATATTATTAATTGTTAGAATGATAATAATTAGAGGTTCTATTAATGGAAAGTTTTGAAATTCATGGTGTGCTACTATTTCATACGTCAACGTAAGTGCATCTAATTTTTTTAATTTTTCTTTAGGAGATTCAAAGGTGCTAAACTCTTTGCAGATAAGTTCATCTTTGGTTTTTTCACATTTTTCCTTTATTTCATTGTAATAGGGACCATATGAGTAATAATCTCTATAATATTGATAAAAAGAAATTAATACAATAAATATAGAAATAAAAATAGCTAATATTATCAGATTGTTTTTTTTAATATATCTTTTCCATTTTTCCATAAGGTAATAGTCCTTTCTTATTTGTCTGATAAATGCAAGTTTGGGGTAATTATTTCAGTTTTTATTAATCTAAATTCCAAGAACCATAGAAACTACCAGTAGTAATAAAAGAGTTTTTCGCTCTAAGATTCAAACGATAAGTTGATGGTACTGTGTTGTTTCCATTGGTTTCTGTTAATTGAATAGAAGTTCCCTTTGGCAGACTTTTCCAACTAGATGTTGTACCATTATTCACACGATAAGTTCGTGCCTCAATTGCCATTTCGTTACCACTTACATCATCCGTACAAGTAGTTTTTACTGCAAACTGATTACTATAGTTATCTTTGTTATGATTATTAGTTGAGCTAGTTTGACTTCTTATCTTTATTGTTAAATCTACGATTCCTACGACTTGTGCAGATGCTGAACTTAGTGCAAAAAAGAATGTTAGAAGAAATAATAAAGATGTTATTCTTACGTATTTCATATCATACCTCCTTTAATAATTACCCTACTTGCACTTTATAATTATCATAATTTGTCGAATACTGTTTCATAATTCTTTGAAATGTATAGTTAAGGAAGTTAACGGCTATTTTTTATTAAATAATATCACATTGTTGACGTTTTGTATACTAATTTGTTATCCTTGTACTATAGAAAGAATAATTTAAGATAAAATCATAATATCTATGTTACAAAATCTTAAAACATCTCATTTTGATAGTTTAATTCAATGACTCGTTTTTGCTTTGGCTCTCTTAAATGAATTTTCTAATTACAACAATAAAGGCTCTGGATTACTTGTATTCGAAAGATTTTTAGAATCTAAGTTACAAGAGTCCCAAAAATAAGGAGCAACCTTTATCTATTGCTCTTTTCTTTTTAATTGAATGCATTTTCTAAACCCCAAGTAAGCCCTTTATCAGAACTTTTAAACTCAAAATCCTTCTCTTCATAGCCATTTCCATCTTCTGTTAAATCATAAACAGAACATTTCATTCTTAATTCATTACCATCTTGATAAGGAAATTCCTCAATCGTAATCAAATCCACATTTTCATTTTCATAGAAAAACTTAGCATCCATAAATGTTTTTCCTCCGTCTAAAGTTACTTTAAATCCTTTAAAATCATTTTCTCTTCTTATATATCCAGTGGAGATAACATAACCTACTTTATCATTCGTAAACAAAAATCTGGCTTCTTGACTCACTGTAATTGACTCCTTTGTTACTTTGGTATAACTTTTCCCATTGTCTGTACTTTTTTCCACTCCTACTATCCTATTTTGTCCAAGAACATCATCATATTTTTGAAAGGTAAGAATGAGATTTCCAAATCTTCTCGAATAGAGAAAATTCTCCTCTACTTTTTCTTTCTTATTATTAGAAAATAATAAGAAGAAAAAAACAATAAGGATACCAAGAATCAGAAATAGACTAAAAATTTTTTTCTTGTCCATCTAACCACCTACCCTTTTTTGTTTTTTTATCTTTTCTTTAACGTCTTTTCTTTTTGAAATATATTCTTTCATCACTTGATAATATTGATAGTCCCATTCTAAATTCTTATTTCCTTTTATTTGAGAAATATTAGTGATTTGTTCATTTTGTAAATCACTATTAAAATCGTCCATAAATTCATCTAATGATGTCTTTAATATAGAAAATGGGAGAGAATCATACTTTTTTAAGTATTTTTCTACCACGTCCTTAGGTGTTTCTCCTCTTCTTAAGAAGTAGTAAGCAAAATCATATGGTGTTCGTGTATGTGGTTCTATTTCTTTTGCTAAATCCTCCCTTTCTATTTTCTCTGAAATTCTTCTAATTGTATGAGATGACAATGCTCTTTCTGTCTGAAGAAGATAAATCATAGGAGAAAAGTTCAAATAGGTTGGTTGTTTTCTTTCAATAAGAGAAGAGGTAAGAAAAGAAAATGTTTCCTCCGTTAACTCTTTTTCAAAATAATAAATAATATATAGGATGGTAGTATAAGAAAAATTATCCCAATTCATAAAGGAAGAGTCTTTCAAAATAGATTGAAGAAAATCATCTACTTCTTCCTTTATTTGCTTTACTCTTTTTCCTTCTTTAACATAAAGACTAGTTGAGCACAAGCTGTAAAAAGCCCCCGATGCAGAATTCATAATTTCAAAACATTTTTTCTCTAATCGGTCATTTTCTGCTATTTCGTTCATCCTATATCCCCCAAAAATAAAATTTTCTCAATATATTCTATCATAACATAACTTTATCATAATGTCTCATTCTTTTCTTATTTTTTCTCTTCGATACTATGTATACTACTTTTTGGAAAGATGAGAATCACTCTAGTGTATTCCTTTTCTTTTGATTCTATTTGTAACTTTAATCCAAGTTTTTCACATAATTTATTGGAAAGATATAAACCCATACCAGTTGCTTGTTCCTTTTTTCGATTTTTTCCCGTAAAACCTTTTTCCAATACACGAGTAATATCAGAGGATAAAATGCCACACCCATTATCCATTATTTCAAGGACTATCTTGTTTTTCTCTTCTTTGGCTTTGATTTCTATTTTCTTTCTTTTTTTATCCAAATATTTAATGGAATTTTGAATGATTTGTGAAAGAATGAAAATCAACCATTTTTCATCGGTATAGACAAAGTAATCTAAATCTTTTATTTCTAGTTGAATCTTTCTTTTTAAAAGATAGTTCTTATAATTTAAGAGTACTTGATGAATCACTTCCTCTAGCTTTATCTTTTTTACAAAATAATCGTGATAAATATCCTCACTTCTTGCATAAAAAAGAATTTGTTCTACTAAATGATGAATTTTCTCTAATTCCTCTTTGGCCTCTTCCTGTTCTAAATTATCAAACATCAAAGATAAAGCAGAAATAGGAGTTTTAATTTCATGTACAAAACTTTCAATATACTCACGATAATCCTTTTTTTCTTCTTCTATCATACTAAGTTTATCATGAAAAGATTTACAGGTTTTCTTTAATACTTCATAGTATCCTTGGTTTTCTAGATTTTTTGGTCTTTTCATAATAGTAGAAATCAAATACTTTTCCTCCAAACTATCAACCATATGAATCATTTTTTTCACCTTTTTTCTCTCTTGGTAGAAATAAATTCCAAAAGAAAGAAAAGTGTAAAAAAGAAAAATACTACAATAAAGCATAATAAAAGGAAAAGGGACTTGAAAAACACCTAGTAAAATACTATTGAAAACTAAAAAAGAAATAACAAAAATTAGAAACCATATTTTACTCTCGAGAAATGTTAAAAATCTCATAAGCGATAGCCTTGTCCCCGAATCGTTTCTATAAAATCAGTAATCCCAATTTCTTCTGCCTTTTTTCTTAGACGATTGATATTTACCATTAAAATATTTTCATCGAGATAACATTTATCATTCCATAAGTATTCTAACAACTCCTCTTTCGTAATAATACGGTTCTCTTCTAAAAAGAAATAATAAAGAATACGAAATTCATTCCTCGTTAATTCTATTTCTTTTCCTTTATATTTTAAAATAGATAAGTGTAGATCTAAGGTGTACCCTTTTTTCGTAATTTCTTTATAGTTTTTAGGATCTATCAGCTGAAGTGCTCTTTTGATTTTTTCTAATAAAATACTTTTATGATAAGGTTTTGTAATAAAATCAATTCCACCAGATTGAATACTAATTAGTTCATCTTTTTGGGTATTTCTACTGGTAACAAAGACTATTGGAATATTACTCTTCCTTTTGATTCTTTTACAAATCGCAAAACCACTTTCATAAGGTAAATTAATGTCTAAGAGAATTAAGTCGATAGAATAAAGAGAAATACTTTCATCTATTTTTTCAAAGTCTGTTAGTTTAATCGTCTGATAACCACTAGTTTCTAGTAATTTCGAAAGCTCTTCTCGAATGACTTCTTCATCTTCAATAATTGCAATTGTCATGAAAAACACCACCTACTTTGTATTGTACCATGTATCTAAAATAATTCCATAAAAATACTATAAAAAATTAAAGTAAATGGTTTTCCAACCACAACATAAAGAAAAAACTTTTTTAGACTCATATTGGATAATCCTGCTACATAGCATAATAAATCATCTGGTAGGCCTGGTAATAGAATCCCTAGAAAGAAAATTTGATGAAATCTTTTTGTCTTGATATAGGCTAGATACTTCTCAATGGTTTCTTCTTTGAATAATTTTTTAACAAAAGGAAGACCATATCTTCTAGATAAAAGAAAAGCGACAATAGAACCTAATACTAGACCAAGATAGTTATAAATAAAACCAAGGATTGGTCCAAAAGCAAGAACTCCTGCAAGACAAGAAGCCCCTCCTGGTATCACAGGAAAGACTACTTGTACCATCTGTAAGAAAAGGAAAAAGATTGGTGCTATTACCCCAAACTTTTGAATATAAGAAACAAGTATCTCTTTTTCTTTAAAAATTCCTAGTTTTAATCCATAAAAAATAAAAAGAATAATTAATATGGTCATGATAATTGTTACAATGTGAAAGATAGTTTTTACTTTGTTTTTTTGCTGCATTATACTACTCCTTACTACTATTTATTATTTGTCATTTTTTTCTTCTTATTCCTCTACATTCTTTTTAAATCCAAAGTAAGTAGAAAAAAAATAAAGGAAATAAATTATTAAAAAAATGAAAATATTCATACCAAAATAAGTTAAATAAACCGTATCTTTTTCTAATGATACTTTAAAAATTCTATTCATCGATGTTAAAGTACAAATACTTATGATAGTTGGATAAAGAAGAGGGAAAAGAAAAAAGATGGAGAGTTGTTTGAATATGGTCTTATGAAGAGTATCTCTACGAACACCTAATTTGCTTAATACTTGATAACGATATTTATACCTTGTAGAATCACTTAATTGTTGAATTGCTAAAATGGTTCCAACAACAGCAGTAAACACAAAAGCGATATAAAAACAGACAAAAGCAATAATTGTTACAAATCCATTATTTTGAGATTTTTCTTTCCCCCGTACTATTAAATTAGCAATGGAATAACAAATATATTGATCATTCTCATTATGATAACAAAAATCATCATCCGAAAACTTAGCAAGTTTATCATAAAAAGCCTCTGTTGTCTCCTCCTTCGTATCCACAATTAGATGAGAATCTGCAATTTTAAGATTTTCTACAATAGAATCAGGTACTACGATGGTAAAGCCATATCCCATTCCCCAAGCATAAGTATATCCTTCTGTAAAAAAATATTTTTGCTTCAATTGTTTTCCATTCGATAA
>CANRVM010000038.1 GCA_947643295.1 uncultured Mycoplasmatota bacterium | reverse complement strand
TCATTTACGTAGGATTGATATAGTATGTTTTGACTCTTGTGGCTAGTCATATTTTCTTATCTTTTATAACTATTAGTTCTTCTACCCAATTTCTGTTTTTTAACGTCTTTTCTATCACTTCAAGTACTTCGTTATCTGTTTTTGTAGAAAAATTACTATAATCGATAATATATTTTTTTGCTTGTGCCTTAGCTCCCTTCTTTTTCAAAAATCTCTCTAGTGTATTTTCGAATTTACCATCTATACCAGGGGTTTTTAAATCCCATTTTTCTCCGTTCCATCTAAAATCTGGAGTTTTTACACTTATCCCTTCATTACTTATGTCACTAATTCTAGGCACTAAATGAATATCTCCACCTAAAGTTTCTTTTAAAAATATAGCAATATCATATTCATCACCTTTTTTTGGTATAGGATGAAGTTTTTCTTTGCCCTTTATTGGATGTCTTATACCATTATCATCCATAAAGTAATCATCAAACTTTAATTTATGACTGTTAGGAGTAGCTTTATCTAGCCATTCTTTAGTAATATCTTTGTATGATAATTCGACTTTTGAACTGCTGCGTTTGTTTGAAAACCAAGTTCTTTTATAATCAACTTTTAAACCATTGTTATTGCAATATATTCTATACTTTGATTGTGCATTTCGCAATTCTCGTTTGGCTTTATTAGAAGTATCTCCTCTTTCAATAACATTCTTCTTTGCCCTTACTACTCTTTCATAATATCTAGCTTCTTGTTGTATTTTATAATTTCTCCCACACTCTTCGTCGGTCATATGTTCATTACCATAGTCCACTTTATCATCTATTCCCTCAAACTCTTCCCTCCAGTCATAATTAACAACATGATTACAACCGTACTCTTCTGTTAGATGCTCGTATTTTTCAAATTCTTTTTTACTCATTACTACATCATCTATTACATTGTGAGATGGTCTGCAAGTAGAAGAATGACCTATAACTACGCAATTATAATCGATGTCTTCTCCTACTTTTTTTGCTATTTCATTTGCAGTTTGGTGTAAGCTTCCAAATAAACCTCTTCTAACTGCAACTTCTATTTTTTCTCTTCTACCATCTTTAGTTATTAAAGCAATACCATTTTTTGTTAATTCATCTACAGTCTTTTTATAAGCTGTAAAGTGGTCCATTTTTCCAACTCCTACTTGCTTATATATATCATTCATTGCCTTTACGTAGGTTTGTTGTGTAGCATAAGCTATTGTCTTAGTTAAATTAATTAAGTTCTTATTGCTTTCTTTTTCTGCCTTGCTTATTATCTCCTCGATTGTCATTTAAAGCATCACTCAATTCTTTATAGGTATTTTTAATCTGTTTTCTTGTTTTTTTATATAATTTTCTAGTTCTCTTTAATGATTGTTTTAATATTTTATTTTTTTCTACGTTAATGACTTTCTTTATATCAATTCGAGAATATTCTATTAAATTTTCATGTTTTTTTAATTCACTTATAATACTTTTCGTTAATTCATTATTTAACTCTGCATACATTGAACTAATAACTTCATTATTACTTAATTGTGACATTTTGTTAGGAGTTATCATTCTGTTTCATCCTTGATAACAGGTGCATTTTCATTATTAATTAACTCAATTTCTTGAGTAGCCTCTTGCTCTGTCATACCTTTGTATTTAGTTAGATATGTGTATAAACTCATTAGTCCTGCCGCAACTTCTGATTGTGCTCTTTCTAACACCGTTCCATCATCTTCCAAAAAATTATCTACATCTGGTATTTCGATTACTTGTGTTTCATCTATAGAACTATCACCTAATATTTTTTTGCTCAATAAAAGAGCCTTACATATTCCTATTAAGTACTCTTTTATTTTTTTTCTGTTTTTATTTCCATTTGCAATCAAATCTTGTCTATTCCCAATATATTCAGTAGCAGTTATTCCATTTGAGGTAGAAAATGAATAATACTTAGTACCATAACCAATTTTAAATGAATAATAATCTAGCGAATATTGAACACCATCTGCATTATCCCCAACCCTTAAGTCTGGATTATATTCGTAAACATATGGCTTTTGAGTTCCATCTTGCATCATTTCATCACCGACAGGGGTAAATAATCTTTTTTGTATTTCTTGTGGATAAACCACTCGTTCTTTCACAACTATATTTCCGCCCTTGTCTACATCTTCATACTTTTCAACTCTAGTAAGTTTTTGATTAATTAATAGTATTTTTTGTCCTAATTTAAAATCCATACCAAAATTGTTATATGTTAGGTCTAATATTTTTAATTGGTCAATTGCTTCTCCGAAAATAGGAATTCCTAATCCCATGTTATTCTCGATTGGATTTAGTTTAGGTAATTTTCCGATACTAAAAAGCGGTTGTTGAGATAATGTGTTATATGTTTCTATTACGTTATTTAGTTTTATTATGTTACCTGTATCTTTTTCAAAGAATACATTACTGACTTGATAGCTTTTTTCTTTTAAAATATGTGTTTCTAAACATATTAATTTTACTTTCTTATTATCTATTTCTTGTATTTGTTCACTTACGAATGCTACATCTATAAATTTATTATCTTCTATTCTTAACGGTATTATTTGATTTGCTAGCAAGTTTATGACCTTTGTTTTAGTTTTTTCCGACTTTACTAATTTAGCATCTTCCCCATCCCCAATTATTTTTGCATTTTTAATTCTAACTACTGTTCCAATTGTCCCAGTATATCCTATTTTTTCAATGTTATCTGGCAACTGTTCTAGGAAATTAGTGTCTTTTATTATCTGTTGCAACAATTCATCATTTGTCACTGCTTTTATATCATAATTCTCACTTGTAAGCATACTAGATAAATCTTCACATGACCTCTTGGCAATATTTAAGGAATACATAGGATAACTGTCACCATCAACAGTTTGGACTTTTAACCATGGCGCCTCGCCTTTCCAAATATCAATCCAACTATTAATTTTATTGTAATATTCAGTGTTTATGTTATATCCCATTTTTTTTAAATATTCATAAACATAATTCATCTAATTACCTCCTATCCTTAACAATTGAGCATACCATTTTTCGATACCATAGTTATTGGAATCTAAAATATCTATATCACTTGTTCCATCATCAAGATATATGTCATCTTCCTCATCTTCATCTTTAACAACATCTTGGAATCCCTTGATAATTTCCTCTGTTTCTCCTTTGACAAAAGAGATTCTATCTTGCATAAATAAAATACCCCAAAGATGTATCCTTGAAGGTATTTTTATTTTTAAACTATTTATTATTGGAATATTATATCCATTTTTTCGTAATGCCTTTCTTAAAAATTCTATCAATTCAGGTTCAGCACTATCACAAAAAATATAACTAATTATTCCCCATTTTTTAATGACGTATTTAATATGTTTTATAAATCCAATCTCCAATTTAGCAAGTACTTGCCCTATGCCTAAAGTGTCTACTACTTCTTCACTGTCTGGACTACAATCTTCTTTATCACTCCTTAAGATGCATACTCTACTAAAATCCCTTGCTATTTTTTGAGAACAAAAAGCGTGAGCAGAACCATTTTTCCCGAAGTCAACACCTGTTGTTATAATTCCACTAATGTCGCATTTATCTACTAAATATCTAGCTTTGTTATTCGCTATCTCGGGGAAGAATATACCTGCACTAGCGATTCTATCTCCTTTAATATCTCTTTTATACCAAATAGAACCTTTATCATAAGATAATAATATCTTTCTTAGTTTGCTATCATCTATACTTAAATTATCAAAGATATTAAAATGGCAATAATTGTAACCATAATTTAATATCTTACATTGTTGCTTTTCATGAAAATCCAAATATTCAGTATAATACCAGTGATTAGGTGCTTTCGGATTTAGATCATGAAATATTTTTCTATTGCTACTAGAGATAGTTCTATCTTCTACTTCTTTAAGGAATGTTTTATCACATTCGTTAGCTTCTGTTATATAAGCCATGCCATAAGTATTACCCTTGATAGACTTATATGAGTTAGCTTTTCCACCACCAACAATTAATAAAACTTTTTCTTTGCCATCTGATGTATTTATATATAAACAATCTCTATTCTTATATTTACCTTCTCTACATCTTCCTGAGAAATAGTTAGATATTCCATATCCATCGCAATCAATTATATTAAGTCTTGCACTAGCACTATCATAGCCACCTACTAAATGAAGTTTGTCAGAATGACTTTCCAATGCTATACAAAAAGCTAAACCATTAGTGACATTTTTAGCACCACGTTTCCCACCTTCAGCAACATTCAACCAACTTTCCTGGCATCTTCTTATATAGCTAGATTGTTTCTCACAAAATGGAGCTAATTCATTGAACATCTTCTTCGTTCCTGTTCTTTTGTGGATTATTAATCAGGTTAGCAATATTAGAGATATTCTTATTAATTTCTTTCATCTTCTCATCATCACTTGTTAACTCTACTTTATCTCTCCATTTTTTAGGTTGTCTATTCTTTAACCAAAAAATAAGAGCAGTAGAGTCTGGGGCAACATGGACCTCTTCTGTTATATCCACAATATCGCCCTCTTTTGTTACCTTCTGTTTACTCAAAGTTTCTGTATATCCTAAAGCCTTTTTTAATAGTGCATTTTCCACTTCGTAATCGACTATTTCTTTTTCTTTTTTTAAGGTGTCCGAGATGTCCGAATGTTCTTTTTTGTATTTACTTAATGTAGACCTAGATACTTTCATATTTTTAGCTATCTGCTCATCAGTAAGACCGTCTCTAGCCCAGCCTTTTAGCAAAGTCAAACCGTCATCAGATAGCCAGTAATCAACCTTGCTATTAGCCATGATTATTCACTACCTTTTGGTTTTTCTTTTGTTACTTTTTCAACAAATTTTGTTTTGTATTTGTTATTACCTGCTAGTGCATTGTATCTTTCTTCTGTAACTTCGAATTCATAGCCTTCTTTCGGCATAATTCCTAATTTGTCATCTACTACAGACTTTTTTTGATAAGCGTCTGTTGCCTTTACTTTTATCATATTAAAACCTCCATTTTTTACTATTTTGGTAGACAAGGTAGGACTTGAACCCACGACTCCACGGATATAAGCCGTGTACTCTAACCAACTGAGTTACTTGTCTATATACTTATTCTTTTCTGCTTGCTACTATTATCATCGCAATTAACATCATTACTATTGCTATTTCGTTTAGTCCGATTTCGACCCCATTCAATACACTTCCTTTCTAACTTACAACCTTTACAGCTATGTTTCATAAAGTAATCTAGGTTGCAATATATTTCTTTTTTCTTCATTCTTTTTCACCACACAAAAAAAAGAGAAGAACTGGTTTCTCAGTTCTCCAAACATTTTCATGATACTAATATAACACACTAAATCGGGACATTTGGGACAAACTTTAATTTTTTCAAAAAAAAAGAATTCGTTTTGCAGAATTCTTTAATCCGTTTAAAAGAAAAACGGTCATCGTTAATATTAATATACTATATTTTACTTATAATTACAATAAATTTAATTCTTTTTTTATACTTTCTTGTAATAATTTTGAAAAATTAAGTCCTTTCATATCTGCAAGATTCTTTAAATATTCTGGCATAGTTACAGTGGTATTTACTGTTTTTGAAGATATTTTCTTTTCATGCTCAATTGGGTCTAATTCTACAATAGATACAAATTCATTTTCTTTTGTTTCTATATTCATATAATCTAAGGTTGGTGTTGGCAGATTATCTTTATATTCTGGTAACATATTATATAAAGCATCTTGAGCCATATAATAAGCATCTTCAAGACCCATTCCAAATGTAAAAGTATTATCAAAATCTATAAATTTTACATTGTATGCCTCTCCTTCTTTTGAAAAAATTGCAGGATAAAAATACTTTTTCATTATCATCTAACTGGCAATCGTTTTAGTATTCAATCACAGGAATTAGAGCTTAATTCCTGTGACTTTTACTATTTGTGCTAAAGTTCCTGTTGGGATATCTCCCCTATGATTTGGAATAATGCAAGTCTGTCCATTCTTTTTGTATTTCATATGTGAGCCTTTTTGACTTACAAAAACCCAACCCTCTTTTTCAAGAGCTTTAGTCACTTTTTTTACGATGACCATTGTTCCTCCTTTCATGTTTTAATTATATCATATCTAGCAACACGTGTCAACACATATTTTTCTTTTATATTATTATATGTTAAATCACTATATAGTATACATTTATTTAATTTTTTTCTAAAAATCTATTATGTTCCTTTTTTACACTTTCAAATGTTGCTCCATTGCCTATTCTCATAGCTACTTTAACCCATGTATTGTTATCTATATATCTGTACTCAAATATCTGTCTTAATCTACTTGTAGGCAGTTTATCTATGAATTCTTCTACTATTAACTGTTGGTCTAATAATCTATCGTATCTAGTCTTCAAAATCCCTCTTAATTCTTGAAGTTTCCTTGTTTTTCTAAAATCTGTATGATAAATTCTTTCTTCTCCAAGCAAAAAAGGTGGAGTTAGTGAAGAGGCTTGTACAACACTAAACTCGCTATTTTCCTTTTCTAAATCATTAATTCTTTTTTCTAACTTTTCTATCTCATTTCTAGTATCACAATACTGTACTAAACAATCCTTTAAATTCATAATCACTCCTATCTCCCACAATGATTTTTTTATTTACGTGGGCAATACTATTTACCTATAAACTATTTTAAATCTACACTATCTTTAACATCTGTTACCTCCTCTACACTTAATATTTTTAATACATAATACAATTTATCTGGTTCTGCTCCCCAAATCCAAAATCCTTTTCCTATTTTTATTTCAACCATACATTTAATTTTTGGACTATTCTTTTTATAACCGTTTTGGAATATCACAGTTTTGTAAATACTCCATTTTCCTTTTTCCATTAGGTTTATTACTTTATCTTCATTGAATTTTATATCATTCTTTAAAAATCTTTTAGTCCAATAAGGCTTTATCTCTCGATACTCCTCTTTCTTCTCTCCAGAAAGAATCATATCGAACCATTTTTTCTTAATTGGCAACGTTAACATATTAACTCTCCATCTAACCACCCTAACTCTTCTACTTGTTTATTTATGGCTTGTAATAAATCCATATCAATTATTAAACCATTGCTGTTTTCGGTTGGTCTTGATATAAAAATTTCTCTTTCTAATCTATTAAATGATATATAGTCTGGTTCAATCAATATTCTTCTTTCTTTTTTATAACATTCAAAGCCATCATCTTCATAATATTCATATCCTAACTCTTCAATCATCTCTTTTGCACTTTTCCTCATCTTTTCGCTCCTTTTCATTAACACACTAATTCCTTAAATTTATTAATAAAATAAACTTGCCCCTTACCTGTTACCTTTGGTGTTTTTGTTATTCTTACACTTCCATTTGGCTCATCTATAGTTCTTTCTTTTACTTCAAATAATTTCAAATTCATAGATTTTTGTGTTGGCATATTAAACATATCGCCCTTTTTATTGCATAAAAATCCATTATCCCTTAACCATTGAAAAAGTCTATTTTGACCTATATCATAGCCATTTTGTTTGATTAACTTTGCTAAATCCCCAACTAAAATACTTGTCTTACTGGCTACTACACTATCTGCAAATACCACTTTAGGTTTTTGTTCTTCAATTGCTAATTGTAATTTTTCTTTCTCTGCTCTTTCATTTTTTAATTCAGTAAGTGCCTTTATTGCAAAATCTGGATTATTAAGTAACTCATCTACTGCATATACTCCATGTTTTCTTATTGATGGTAATACATCATCAAATACCCACTTTTCAAACTTTTCTGCACTAGGTAGCTTTGAATGTGTTATTAATCTGTATAAATTACCCTCTGTTATAAAATTTTTATTTTGCATTCTTCCCATACTATCCATGACCTCGTGTTTCACGACCCCATCTTCTTTACAATGTCTTTGAATAGCATCATAAGGATTGCTATATCCCAATACTTTAGCTACCCCAGTTGCTTCAAACAACTCTTTGTTATTTTCTTTTAAAATTCCTATTTCCCCTAAATCATCATTTTTAAATATTTCTAATTTATTCTCCATTTTTCTACCTCTCCTCTTCTTTATACATACATATTTTAAATTTAATTATCGGTTTAACCCCTGTCTTTCTTACAGTATCTTTCTGTATTGATTTTCTAACAACTTTCGTTAATGTTTTAATTCTCTTATAATCACGTTTTGCATTTATGATTATCATATACCCCTTTAATTCTTCAAAATAATCAAATAGCGGCTTATCTTCCCATCTAGGAACTGGTACAATAGGTATTTCTATAACCATATAGAAATCACCACCATCATAAAAATTATCATTGCTATTGTTACTAATTGTAAAAATTCATCTAGTATAGTATCTTCATTATCTCCACAAAACTCATTAAATGCGTTTATCAATTTATTCATTTATATCAACTCCTTGCTTTAGAAATTGTATAAATGCTTCATATAATCCCTGTTCTTTTAAAAATCTATAAAATATATTAAAATTTTTCATAATAAAAACCTACTTTCTTCATAATCTTTCAATTTTAGACTACTTGAAAACAGGTTTGCTTTATTGTATAATAAGTATGCTTACTTGTTTTCAAGTGAGTTCAAATTTAGATAGATTATGTGTCTGTGTTCGTCAAAACTTAAAGCACATCTTCTATCTTTTTTATTTGTCTTTTTTTACTAAATATATTAAATATTCTGATATGTTCATATTATTTTTTTTTGCTTTTTCGATAAATTCTCGATGTTCTTCTTCTGTTAATCTTATTGTAAATCTTGTTGTTTTGCCATTTTCTTTTTTTGTTCCTTTTTTCATATCCCTTCTTTCTCTGTGTTCGCACATCATCATATTATCATGTTCGTACAAAGAAAGTCAATACCACCTTTCTGTTTTTTTATTTTGTGCTCTATTTTGACGTAAAGTTACTATTATAAAATTTTCAAAGAACTGTTGGAGTTATACTTCTACCTCAACTCCAAATGTGTAATATTTGTCGCCTTTTTTCTCGATTAGATTTTTGTTGTGTTCTAAAATTCTATTATAGTTGTTATACCCTAACTTTATTTTTTCTGGCATAACACCTTTTTGGTTTACATAACCCTCAATACAACTTACCAATATTGCTAAATATTCTTCTACTGTCTTATCTTCGTATTTTGTTAAATAAATAGTAGTTCCTTTATATTCCTTTTGTTTTCTTTCTTCTTTTCTAAACATTTCCTTCCTCCTAAATATAATTTTTACCGTACCTTTCCCTAAAATCTTCCTTAGTTTTCCCATAATACTCACACCAGGTTTTTTCTGCTAATTCCTTAAGCCATAGCCACTTTTTAGGGGCTAAATGTATAGAATTCTTTCCAGTTCTATGATTTTCTGGTGGTAGAAAGATAACAAGTCCATCTTCTATTGACTTTTCTCTGTTACCTGTTCTGCCCTCGAGACATTCATGCCTTTCTAATCCTGGATATCGTTTCGTCGAATAAAATTTTGATGGTGGCATTATACAAAATTCTTCTTTAGTTTTCATCTTTGTTATACTCT
>CANRVM010000037.1 GCA_947643295.1 uncultured Mycoplasmatota bacterium | reverse complement strand
TACTAGTGGATTCTTTTTTGCCACTTTCTTTTTGGCTCTCTTTTTTTTTTTTATAATCTATTTTTTCTTCTTGAATAGTAAAATCTAATTCCATCTCCTCATACTCTACTTTGTCTACTAGTTTTTCCTTTTGATTGCCAATTTGAGTATATACTTCTGAAATAGCTGTATTATCTCTCACTGAAATAGTAGGAATCAGAGTAATTTGCTTTAATCTTTCTAAAATTAAAGAACTTAACAACTCTTTTAAAGTATCCATTTTTGAAAATTTAATGTCCATTTTTGTTGGGTGGATATTAATATCAATAAGAATAGGATCTACATCAATATTTAAGACGATAACTGGAAATTTATCCTTTGGAATATAAGTGTGATAACAATCTACAATCATTTTATTTAGTTCATTATTTTTAATGACTCTACCATTTACTAATGTAGTAATAGAATTACGGTTACTTTTTGTTACTTCTGGATAAGAAATATAACCACTAATATAATAGTCATCATTTTCTCCTGTAATAGGAATCATTTTCTTTGTAATATCAGAGCCATAGATTTCATAAATCACTTTTAATAAGTCTCCTGAACCATCTGTTTTTAATAATACTTTATTATTATTAATTAAAGTAAATTTGATATCTGGATAAGATAGTGCCATTTTATCTATATATTCTACAATATTTGCAAGTTCTACATAAAGATTTTTCAAATATTTAAGTCTAACAGGCGTATTATAGAATAAATCCGATATAGTGATGGTGGTTCCTTCCTGCAAATCACATCTTTCCACTTCCATATCTTTCCCACCAAATAATTTTAGTAAAGTTCCAACTTTTCCATTCGATGTTTTTAAAATAACATTAGAAACAGAGGCAATCGATGGTAATGCCTCTCCTCTAAAACCTAACGATTCAATATAAAATAAATCATCTAAATTCTTTAACTTAGAAGTTGCGTGTCTTAAAAAAGCCATTTTGGCATCCTCTAAATCCATTCCTATTCCATTATCACTAACAATAATTTCTTTCACACCTGAATCAATTAATTTAATTTCTATTTCATTACTCTTGGCATCAATGGAATTTTCTACTAATTCCTTTACCACATTCATGGTCTTCTCGACTACTTCCCCTGCTGCTATCTTATTGGCTAAAACATCATCCATAACTTTAATACTTGACATATTCTACCTACTTTTTTTGACTTTTTGCATCTGGCCATACATAATCTTTCTTAATATGATCCAACCCTTCACATCGTAAAACTACTGTATATTTGTAATCATTGTATTCTAAAGAATCTGCTGATGCACCTGCATCTGTTACGGTTACTGTTCCATTACAATCATGTTTTGATTGAATCGGATTTTTTAATCCATCCAAATAACCATCTCTTATTAACTCATCCGTAGAAATTGTTCCTGGCACATTGCAAGTTCCTTCAATAGCACAGTTTTCTGCTGCTTCATAAATACTTTGAGACATCGTTTTATAAGATTTCGCCCTAGAGTGTGCGATATATTTAGATGTAGCCGCTATTCCAACCATACCTAATATACCAAGTACAGCAATTGCCCCTAACATTTCAATTAGAGTAAGTCCTTTCGTATTTATCTTTTTTTTCATATCTATCACCTTCTTTTATTATACTACAATTCCTGCAAATAAGAAAACAACTTTTTTGCAACATCTTTTTTTACCACCTGTCCTAACTCTTCTAGTGTCGCCATTTTCATCTTTTTTAAGGAACCAAACTTTTTTAATAATTCTTTCTTGGTAACTTCTCCTACACCAGGTATCGCATCCAAAACAGAAGACAGGGCTCCCTTTGCTTTCATATTTCTATGATAAGTAATCGCATAACGATGCACCTCATCCTGAATTCTTGTTAAAAATAGAAACAAATTACTATCTTTACTAACCCCCACTATTTCGAAGTTTTCATTCATAATTTGATTCGTTCTATGCTTATCATCTTTTATTAGTCCAATAATTGGTATTTTCATATGAAGCGATTCTAACACTTCTTTACAAACAGCAATTTGCGTTTTTCCCCCATCCATCACAATCAAATCTGGTCTTTCTAGGTTTTCCATTAATACCTTATAATATCTTCTATATAAGACTTCTTTCATCGCCGATAAATCATCCAAAACATCCGTAGAAATTTTAAATTTACGGTATTCATTCTTTAAAGGAAGAAAATCATCATAAACTACCATTCCTCCCACATAAAAAGTACCAAATAAATGAGAATTATCAAAAGACTCCATACGAGATGCTTTTTCAATATGTAGTAGATTTTTTAACTCTTCTATCGCATCCAGTCTTAGTTGATCATTATGATGTAACATCTCTTCTTCTGCTTCAAGTTTTTGTTTTGCATTTTCACGTGCTAATTTTAATAAAGAATATAATTTTCCTCTTTTTGGCGTTACTACCTTGATGTTTAAATAAGAAGACAATAACTCTACATTCATTTCTTCACACACTAACAATTGTTTTGGAAGAATCCCATTTTTATCATAAAACTTGATAATATATTCTAGTGAGTCTTCTTCCTCTTCTAAAGAAGAAATAATTTCTTCATGCCTTCCTACTAAGAGTCCATTTCTTACAAAGAATATTTGAACAGATAAATAATTTTTATCTTTATAATAATTAAATAAATCAAAGTTATAATTATCATTTAAATCTATTTTTTGCTTATTTAAGGTGATATGAATATCTTCAAGCATCTCTTTTAATTCTTTCGCTCTTTCAAAGTTTAATTTTTCCGAAGCAAGATTCATCTCTTCTATTATTTTCTTCTCCACTTCTTTGGAGTCTCCCTTTAAAAAACTAGTTACTTCTTTTACCATTTCTTTTACTTGGTCTTCACTAACCTTTTTCTTACAATAACCATAACATTGATTAATATGATAATATAAACATAAATCCTTTTTTAATGTATCACACTTTCTTAAAGGATATAAACGATTTAACATATCTACCGTACGTCTTGCGGCATAGACATTTGGATAAGGTCCATACAAATAATTTTTATTTTTTCTTCTTTTGACATTTCTTACTACCTTTAAGATTGGATATCTCTCCTTTGTTAATTCAATATAAGGATACGTTTTATCATCTCTTAACAAAATATTATATTTGGGATCATATTTCTTGATTAAAGTAATTTCTAATATTAAGGATTCTAATTCTGATGAAGTAACAATATATTCAAAATCATCGATATCTTCTACTAGCATTTTCGTTTTACCTGTAACTGTTCTTGTAAAGTAACTTCGTAATCTTCGTTGTAGGTTTTTGGCCTTTCCAACATAAATAATGACACCATCTTTATTTTTCATTTGATAACTACCTGGTTTTGTTGGAACAAGTGCTAGCTTTTCTTTAAAGTCTTTCAAAAATCATCCCTCCTATTAAGAACTATCTTCTTTATTATAGCATCTATGAAGTAAAATTTCTAGGAAAGGTAATATTCATTCATGAAAAAAGTAAGTTTTTATTTACTTACTTACATATACTTGTTCATACTTTTCATCATTTGATTAATTTGTTTTTGATTTGGTTTTCTACCCATCTGCATCATTAACGCTTTAATCATTTCTTCATTAATAGGAGGATTTTTCTTTAGGTATTTTTTCATCATAAACCTTGCAACAAAAACACCAATTACTAATCCTACCACAAGCCCTAACAATACCATTAATAAATCATGTACCATATTATCACGCTCCTATTTAGTATTTTACTAAAAGATATGATTTTAAACAAGTGTTTTTACAGAATCTAAGAAAAAAAAGTCCATATTCTCAAAACAACATGCAAAATAATTTCCTTCAAACTCGTTGATGTATTCAAAAAAAGAAGAAAAAGAAGACTCTACTTCTAATTTCATATAAGAATGTTTTACAATTAGCCTACTAATTTCTTCCTTATATAAATTATTAATAAAATGGATATTCCCTCTTTTACTATAAGGCATATATTGATGGAGTTTAATATATAGTTCTCTATCAATTTTCTCCTTATCAATCGAAGTTGCTAGTTGTTTAAAAATATTTTTCCCATAAAGAATATCATCTTCATTCATATAATAAATTTGTCGTAACATTTCATATAATGCCAAAGGGGAATCCTGATATAAATAACGAAACTCATCTTTTATATGAAATATATAAAAAACTCTCATACTATCACCATCTATATTTTATAGGATAGCAAAAGAGTTTTTTTGTCGAATTTTGTTATTTCATTAAGTTTTCTATTTTTTCTTCCAAAGAAGCGATATCAAAACCATACTTTGTATAAATGTCTTCCTTTTTTCCGCTACTGCCAAAACAATCTAATGTAATTAGATATTTTGGGTTGTAGACAATCCGATTCCAAGACAAAGAACTAGCTGCTTCGATTACTACTTTTTTCACTCCTACTGGAATTACACTCTCTATATATTCTTCCTCTTGTTCTAAAAATCTTTCAATGGATGGCATACTAATAACTCGTAAATCAAGACCTTTTACTTCTAATAGGTTTGCCACTTCAATTGCCTGATGAACTTCTTCTCCTGTTGCAATAAGAATACCATCTAGTTTTCTTTTGTTTTGTCTTACTACATAACCACCCTTTTCTACTCCACTAGAACGGGTTGTACTAAGAATTGGTAAAGTTGTCTTAGATAAACTAATGACACTAGGACCACTTTTCTTTTTTAAAACGGTCTTATAGGCACCAATTACTTCATTAGCATCACATGGTCGAAACACTTCTAAATTAGGAGTTGCACGTAAGGATACTAATTGTTCTACCGGTTGATGGGTTGCCCCATCTTCTCCTATACTAATAGAATCATGAGTAAATAGATAAGTAACTGGCAAATCCAACATTGCAGCCATTCTAATACTCGGTTTTAAATAGTCCGAAAAACTTAAGAAAGTAGAACCATAAGAACGATATCCTAAAAGGCTAATTCCATTTAAGATTGCTCCCATCGCATGTTCTCTTACTCCAAAAAAGATATTTTTTCCTTTATAATTATTTGCTGCATAATCTCCTGCTTCTTCGATATAAGTTTTGGTTGGTTCAAAAAGATCGGCACTACCTCCTAAAAAGATATTAGAATTTTTAACAATAGAATTCAAAACCTTCCCAGAAGTATCACGTAAAGACTCTTTATTTTCTTCTGGCTTTTCATAAACAATATGTTTAGAATTTATAGTTTTATCATCATCCATTAAAAAAGATAACTCCTCTTTTAATGATTCATCTAAGTGTTCTAATCTTTCATAAAACTCCTCACATACTCCTAACATCCTAGTATCAATTAAATATTGGAAATCTTCCATGGTATCCGATGAAATATTAAAAGGAATATCACGTAATTTTAACTTTTTCTTAATGTTAGATAAATCTTCGTCTTCTAAAATTCCTCCATGAATTTTATTTTTCCCTTCATATTTTGAGTATTTTCCAAGGGTTGTTTTCACCTCAATTAAAGTTGGAGAAAGTAAATTACTCTTTGCTAGTTCAATCGCATGATTGATTTCTTCTAGATTTTCTCCATCATTTACTCGAATATAATTCCAATTCATCGATTTAATACGTTCTTCGATATTTTCGGTAAAACAAGCTGTATTTTTAGAAGATAATGATATATCATTAGAATCATATAAAACAATTAATTTATTTAGTTTTAGAGTACCCGCAAGTGACATTGCCTCATAGCTAATTCCTTCTTCTAAATCTCCATCTCCACATAAGACATATGTATAAAAATCAATCAATTTTTCTGACTCTTTATTATAGTTCGACTCTAAATGTTTTTCTCCTATCGCAATACCTACTGCAGTTGCCAGTCCTTGTCCCAAAGGTCCTGTTGTCATATCTACACCTGGTGTTATTTTATATTCTGGATGCCCTGGTGTTTTTGAATTAATCTGTCGAAACTTTTTTAAATCATAAAGTTCTAAGTCATACCCAGCCATATGTAGAGTTGCATACAGTAAACTAGAGCCATGGCCAGATGACATAATAAAACGATCTCTATTATAAAACTCTGGATTATCTGGATTTATTTTTAAAAATCTAGAATACAAGCAGTAAATAATTGGCGCAGCACTTAACACAATACCTGGATGGCCACTTTTTGCTTCTTGAATCATATCAAGTGCCAAACCTCTTATCTGGTTCACAATTTTTTCTTCATTAATTGGATTATCATTCTTTTTTTCTAATTTCATAAAACCACGTCCTTGATTTATTTTAACAAATTTCTATCAGAAAGTCTATTATGGTTAATAATAAAAAGATATACTATAAGTTATTAAACATTTTTGCCTTCTATACCTTTTTATAATTTCTTCTTTCATTAACATTTTAGAAAAAAGTGAATAGTATAACATAGTTTCTATCAAATGAAAAAATCTAGGGATTCAAAAGTTTCCTAGGCACATCTCGATACATAATATACACACTATATACAATGGAACTGTCAAGATTTTTTTAATTTTTGATCCATTTTTCTATTTTAATTGAGTCTTTATTTAAAATTCCAAATTGTTTTTTAGTTAAGTATTTCTTATTTATAACAATTCTATGAACATAATTATTTACCTAGTCATTTGTTGCAATATAATATCCTTGATTTCCATTTTTGCTTGCCAACTATTTTCTATTTTCCATTTTGTTATTTTATTATCAATTCTTTCCATAATATCAATCCATACGCCATTTATTCTTTTTGAGGTTGTAAAGCAATAAAAATAAACTGGTTCATTTGATTTTAATTGTTTTAATATTAAGCTTTGAAATTCTTTAGAAGATAAATTTGTGGTTATATTATCATCCTTGCCATTAATTCTAGAACTTTCAATTTCCATATAAACATTATTATATTTAATTTGCCATCTATACCTTTCAATATAACATATTTTGCTTCTGCACTTACAGCAGTTTTTAGATATTTTCTTTATTGCATCAGCTTTAGTTTTAACCTTATTTTCTTTCATATAATCAAGAAGTAATACACTTTCTTTTGCATTTAATAATATACTAAATTTCATCATTAAAATTACCCCTTTCCTAAAAAATAGTTAATAACTCACTAACAACAGGATATAGGAATGCACCACTAAATTAATAATCCCTTTAGAACAAAGAATTTATTAATTTCAAAAGTGCACCACCAACACTTTTTGCACTTGCGAAAATCACCTTTTTTTGCTTTTTCTGTAGTTCAAAATCAAATAAAACCGTTCTTTATCCCTTTATTTGCAAAGAATTTATAGGAACCTTTTTATCACCTAACTACACGTTTATACACTTTTTTAATTTTTATTGTTTCTAAATTTTCTATGGTCATTTTCATAAAAATCCATCAACTCCTTTAAGCATGAAAAAAGCCCATAATATCAAATACTATGAACTTTCTTTATTTATGTCGCAAAGGTGCGACTTTCAACCTCAATGGTGCCGGTTTTATAGTTATCTACAACTTTTTACCATAACGATTGATATAAGAATCAATCACTAAATACATTATAATATATTTTAGATAGTTTTAAAATACCTTTATGAATTAATTTTTAACAAATTGACTTCTTCTTCAATAATTTTTTTATCATATCTTTCATATAAAGGTTTTATATTATCTTTAATAATAACTTTATCAATAGTTTTATAACTCCACTCATTATTATTACAATTCAAATAGTTTTCGACTATTTCGCTAGTAAATGGTAAGAAAGGTTTTAATAATGTATTGATATTATAAATTATATTTACACAATTAAATAATACCTCATTACACTTATTTATATCTTGCTTAGCTAAAATCCAAGGTTGTTTTTCATCAAAATATTTATTTGCAAAACTTATGAACTGAAATATTTCATTTATTCCATCTTTAGAATTTCCATCTTCAATCCTTTTACCAACATTTTCAAATAGTTCTTTAAGTTTGGCTTCAATCTGTAAGTCGATTATTGCATTTTCTAAATTTCCATTAAATGATTTGTTAATAAATTGAAAAGTTCTATTTATAAAATTTCCCCATTTACCAAGTAATTCTCCATTATGTGAGTTTATAAAATCATTCCAAGAAAAATTAAAATCCTTTTTTATAGCTTCATTTGATAAAAAGAAATATCTAATTGAATCCGCTGGATACTTGTCTAATAAATATCTTAAAGAAATATAGTTTCCTTTACTTTTTGATAGTTTTTCACCTCCTATAGTAAGATGACAATCACTAACAATTTTATCTGGTAATTTATAATTTTCTTTAGTTGCTAATAATAGTGAGGGAAAAATAACTGTATGAAAAGGAATATTGTCTTTTGCGTGAACAAGATAAATTTTATTATTCTTATCTTGTTTCCAATAATCTTCCCAATTAAGATTATGTTCTTCACAATATTTTTTACTAGCTGTTACGTAGCCCCAAACATTTTCAAACCAACCATATATTTTTTTATTTTCATAGCCCTTTACAGGAATATCTATTCCCCAATTTAATGATTTCGAAGCACATCGGTCTGGGATACCTTCACTTAAATATCTCTCAGTAAAATCAATAGCATTTTCTCTCCATCCACTCTTTTTTGATTCACATAATTTTTTAATCTCATCTTGAAATTTTGATAATGAAAAATATAATTTTTTTGTTTTCTTAACAACTGTCTTATTTCCACAAATAGCACATTTAGTATCTTTAACTTCATCAATAGTTAAAAGACTATTACATTTTTCACATTCATCTCCTTTAACATTAGCACCACATTTAGGACATATTCCTATTATATAACGATCAGCTAAAAACAAATTACAATGTTCACAATATAGTTGTTCTTCTTTTTTTTCATATAAATATCCATAATTATAATATTTATTAAACTGTTCTTTCACAAATTCTTTGTGATAAATATCGTCAGTTCTATTATACAAATCAAAGCTAACACCTAAGTCCTTCCAATCTTGAGAAAAATTTTTATGACATTCATCAACAATTTCTTTAGCTGATTTTTTTTCTTGTAATGCTTTTATATCTATTGGTGTGCCATGACAATCACTACCTGATACTAAAATTACATTATTTCCATTTAATCTGTGATATCTTGCAATCACATCTCCTCCAATACTACTTGCAACATGACCTATATGCAAATCACCATTTGCAAAAGGCCAACTAATTCCTATTAATATATTCATTTTTTAATCCCGTTCCTTTCCAATAAAAAACCTCCTAGAAACATTATTTGTTCCTAAGAGGTAAATATATCGCGTTACCACTCTTATTCATCAATACATTACTGTATTAATCTCAATAACCTACTTATGTCTTTGCATAGTTATAGGTTTGTGCTATAACAGGCACACCTGTAATGACCTACTTTTTATGTTCAGTCAATCACCTTGAGGGCCATGTTCAAAAAATATTTACATCCTCATTTTCACCTAACTGAGTTCTCTAAAATGCTTTATATTTTTCTACTCTTCCTCGCAATGGCTTTGTGATGTAATAGATTATACTATATTTTCATATAAAAATATTGATTATTTAATATAACTCTTATTTTGTAAGGAATTATGCAAATATTTAGATTGAATTTACTACTAATTTACTACTTAGCAAATACATGATAGAAATATTAGTTTGACTATTTATTTTGCTGTTGAAAGAATTAACATCTTTTATTAGACTTCTTGCGTAACTAAAAATAGGTATTGCATTTCAAGAAAAAATGA
>CANRVM010000036.1 GCA_947643295.1 uncultured Mycoplasmatota bacterium | reverse complement strand
AAAAATGGAAAGACAGTTGCACTTGCGAATAAAGAAGTATTAGTCGCAGGAGGAGAACTAATCATAAATGCAGCGAAAGAAAATCATGCGAAATTACTTACCGTAGATAGCGAGCATAGTGCGATTATGCAGTGTTTAAATGGAGAAGAAGAAAATAAAATCGATAAAATTTTACTTACGGCTTCTGGGGGTCCCTTTTTTGATAAAGAAATTACAGATAAAATAACAGTTGCTGATGCCTTAAATCATCCAACTTGGAGTATGGGAAAAAAGGTTACTATTGATTCTGCTACTATGATGAATAAAGGATTTGAAGTAATAGAAGCAAGATGGCTATTTGATGTTTCACCAGAACAAATAGAAGTAGTGGTTCATAAAAAGAGTTTGGTTCATTCTATGGTTCAGTATGAGGATGGAACTATCATGGCGAATATCGGACCAAAATCAATGGAAATTCCAATTGCTTATGCTTTAAACTATCCAAAAAGACTTAAAAATGATATTAAGAAGTTAAACTTATTTGAAATAAAACAGCTAGAGTTTTTAGAACCGAACTTAGAAAAATTTAAATGTTTAAAATTAGCATTCGATGCTATCAAGAAAGGACATAGTCATCAAGTCGTTTTAAATGCTGCGGATGAGGTACTAGTAAATGCCTTTTTAGATTCTAAAATAAAGTTTACAGATATTCCAAAGATTATAGAAATGATGTTAGAAAAACACCAATCAGAGAAACTAGATACCCTAGAAAAAATATTAGATTTGGATAAACGAACTCGTAAAAATACAATGGATGAAATAAAAAAATTAAAGAATAAGTAAACTTTTATTTTAAATTTTTTAGCAAGATAAGTGAAAGAAAGGATTAGAAATGAAAACACTAGAAATGATAGAAAAGGAATATGAAGGATATGAATTACAAAGTACTTATGTTACGGATTTAAAAATTTTTTCTATTTTTATAGAAGCTGGTATGGATACTGTGGAAGAAGAGTTAAAGGTTATCCAAAAAGTAATGAAGAAAAATCATCGAATGAAACAACAAACGAAAATGTTAAATTATTTTTCCTTTTTCTCTCAAGTAGAATGGGAAGATACGTATACTGAAGATAATCAAATATTAGAGGCAATAATAAAAGTTATCTTAAGTCAGAAAGAAAAGTATGAAAGTGTTGACTCCATCGTAACAGATGAAAATTTTAGAGAGTTAACTAGACTAGTGGACTTTTCTTGTGAATATTATAATCAACATATTGATTATTTTGAAAGTAGGCGAGATGCTTTAAAATATTCCTATCGTGGAATTACTTATTATGATGGTAAATATCAAAATAATAGTATGGTGTTTGATGAATTTTTTGATAAAAAGTTAAAAGAGTATCAAGAAAGAAATGTAAAAAAGAAAGTAAAATAAGGATAAAAATAGAGTTATGGTGTGTGAAGATATGTCAAAATGGGGAAAAGAAGAAAGGGAAGTAAGAAATAATAAGATGGATGTTTCTTAATATCCATAATAAAGGAGAGATTCGATGATTGATACACATGCTCATTTTAATTCAACAGATTTAAAAGATTTAGGGAGAGAAATCGAAAAAGTTCGACAAAGCAGTGATTTAGATAAAATCATTAATGTAGGACTAGATGAGAAAACGAATAAAGAAGTAGTGGCGATTAGTTTGAAAGAAGATAAGTTTTATGCTTCTTTAGGAATCCATCCTCTTCATGAAGGAAGTATTTCTTCTTTGTTGAAGTTATACAAACAACTAGATTGTCATAAGGTGGTTGCATTAGGAGAGACTGGACTGGATGGAACAGATTTAAGTAGTTTAAAACAACAAAAAGAAAAATTTATAAGGACGATACAGTTAGCAAATATGCTAGCATTACCAATTATCATTCATTCGAATCATATGAATAGAGAAGTAATGGATATTCTAGAGAAACATATTCCCAAAGAAGGTTTTGTTTTTCATTGTTTTCAACCAGATTTGGAAATTCTGGGCGAGATTATTAAGATGGGAGGTTATATTTCGGTAGGAACACCGATTACTAGACCAACTGCTAAAAAGTCTTTAGAGGTGATTCAAAACGTTCCCATCGAGCATCTGTTGATTGAATTAGATTATCCCTATATGAGTGCACAACCAACTCAAGATGGAAGAGCAGTTTTTAATAAAATCAAATCTATCCGTAACTACTCTCATAAAGAACTAGAAAGTATATTCGATCAAAATGCCAAAAGATTATTTAAAAGATTAGATAATTAGAACAAAAAATGATATAATGGATGCAATTTTTGGAGGAATGATATGAAAAGTTTATTAGATTATGATGTTTTAGTTGAGGAAGTATTTTATAAATGTTGGCATATACTGGAGTATATGGAAAAACATCCTTCTATGTCAGAACTGGATAAAGAGGCAATTCAAGCTACTATTATGGATGCTTTGGTATATAAAAAGCTTATTAATCCTGAAAAAGAGTCACTAGATTTAGAACATTTATGTATCCATAATGATTTAGATCATTATACTTATAAGAAAAATCCTAATGTTTGTGGAATTCCACTTTGGATGAAAGAAGAATTGAGAAAAAAATGCTTGTATATTACAGGAGGAGTACCTGCATCCTTATTTTTAACAAGACCACCAAGTAAAATTATTAGATATTGTGTATATGATCCAAATACTGCGATTAGTTCTATCTTTAAAGATGCTACTTTCTACGATGTATTTTATCAATCACCTACTAGAAATGTAAGAATTGAGGAGGCAAGGCCTTTTGTAGAAGTAAAAATATCAGATGAGTTATATTTAGTAGATAGCTTAACCAAAAGAATTTTTAAAAGCAGTTATTTTAAAGAAAATTATGGGTTTGAAGTGGTGAATCAAGTTCGTGTTAGTGAATTAAAAAGGAAGAAGAAAAGATTATACCAAGAACATATTTCGGAAAGAAGCTCTTTTGGTACGATGATTCCATTTTATGAAATGACAATTGCTGTTATTAGTGATGCACCAGAACAAGCAGAAATGATATATGAATTTCATAAATGTAAGGAATACTATCCTAAGGTTTGTGAAGAGGCGGAAGAGTTTAAAAAAGCAGTGAATGGCGGTGTTACTGATGTAATAGCGTATGCAAAAAAAGAAAAAAGGAAACCATATTAAAAGTAGGAAAAGGTGAAAAATCTATGAACCAAGAAAAAAGTGAGTTGTCAAAAAAGGAAAATGCTAGAGAAAGTGCCTTGACTCTTGTTAGTAAATTTGTTAGTAATGAATTATCAAGAGGTGAGTATGCCCACGAATTAACTGTAGAAACATATCTAAATTTGATTTCTCAAGCACAATCAGGACAAAGATTATATGTAGAAGGGCAGATGTTAGATTTAAAAATAGGGAATCAACGTCGTATTCCAAATAGTAATCGCTTTTTAAATGGATACCGAATCGGAAGATATGCCGTTAACTATCAACAGGATTTGCCAACGATTGCTGGTAACTATGAAGAAGAGGCAACGATAACCATAACGAAGGATGGTTTCTTAATCGAAGAACAATTAGAACATTTAGACTATCCAAGTGGAAACATAATATATAGTGGTACATTTAAGAATATCACGCAAGAAGGTCTTCAAGTTCTAGAGGTATGTTTGAAATTTTCAGCACTTCATTATGATATGTTTTTAGATAAAAATTTATTAGCTGATTTTAAAAAAGTGATTACGCAACTAGATACTCCACTTAATGATTTACCTTTGTTGGAAGGGAAAAAAATAAAATAAATAATGAACACTTTATTTGTTGATTTTTTTATGACAGGATGAAA
This sequence comes from uncultured Mycoplasmatota bacterium, assembly GCA_947643295.1. The sequence continues at coordinate 5,970 of CANRVM010000036.1, read as the reverse complement.
ATAGGAGATTGTTAATGAAACAGAAAATAATATTTTTAGGTATGGTTCTAGCAATTTTTATTTTTGGTAGTAATCTAAAGATGGTATCGGCTTTAGATATTGGTACAGGAGTGGATGGAACCATAATTATAAGGTGGATTGACTATGGGGATCCTCGTAATGAAAGACCAGATACTATTCATTTAACAGAGTGGAAATTTAAAAAAACTGACTTTGATTCCTTTTTCACTCATTACGGCAGTCCAACCTTTTTATATGAATATACGGAAATTGAAAATTTACATAATTTAGGTTATAACGAGATTCCTTCTTTGATAACTGGTGATATGCATCCTACAAAATATGATTTTAATGGGCATATGATAGAAGAAGCAGGAACTTTGGTAGTTACTTTAGTAAAAGATACCTTAGTAACAAAGAATCTATTTGTTACTTATCATGATTCGCAAGCAAGAGATGGTAATATTAGAAATTTAGATTTTGCTATTAAGGGAGAGAATGTAGCAGATCCAATCAAGCAAAATGCCTACTATCGATTTCATATTCAATCTTCTGATACGTTAAAAGGAGATAGTAATGTAGATATTTATACCAAAAGTATTTACATTTCTGGTTCCGATGCTTATCAAAGTGGTAATCCACCAATTAACTATATATTTGAAGAAGATAGTCAAAATATTCCAGGACGTAGTATTCGTTACCAAATGGATGGGGATAATATATTAGTAATAGTGGATTATCAAGCAAAAACAAATGTAGTTCCAATCGAAGTGGTATGGAAAGATAATAATGATTAATTAGGTTTAAGACTAGAAAACTTGTTATTAAAGGCTTATAATCAAAATGGAAATTTGGAAAAAGAAATTTCTTTATTAGAAACAGATAATTGGAAAATGAATGCAATGTTATATGAAAATATGATTTATTCTAATGGAGCACCAATTGATTATGCGATGAAGTTAGATTCTAGTTGTGATTATTTATATACCGTTTTAGAAGTTGGTAATGGCTATAAAATCACTGCCGCTTTAAAAAAACAAGAAGGCATGTTAACATCTAATGATGAGAATATTTCTAATAAAGTAGAAATTATGCTTACAACTACTAAAAATACAGATTCTACTATAGCTGAAAAGAATCCAAAAACGAGTGATAATATAATAGTATATATTTTTATGTTCTTTCTAAGTTTTAGCAGTTTAGTAATTACGTTAAAACCAATAATGAAAAAGGCGAGATAGAGGTTCTTTCTGAACTTCTTTTTTCTTACGATTCATTTTCCATTCTTAAATAGATATGGTATAATGTTTATAGAAAGTAAAAGTGTAATTCTATATGAAAAAAGAAAAATTAAAAGTATATAGCATTATAAATGAGATTAGAAGTAGAAGAAATCAATAGAGTATTTCGAAAAAAGAAAGGAATAAGGATGACTTTCAAAAAATTGAGTAAGGAATACAAAAAAAGCGTAATTAGCTGATTGGTTTTAGGTAGTACTTATATAATAACGGTGTAAGTAGGCACTTTGATAAGGGAGATGAGAAATTGATAAATTATAAAGTAGAAGAGATAAGAAAAAATGGTCATCTTATTGAGACTAGATTTCAAATCCCTTTCACTGAAAATCATATGCATGAGTTTATACTATATCCAGGAGAAGGATATTTCAGTGTAGGAGTAAGGGGGATTGATAAAGATAATATTAAAGTATGGGTTGGTAAGGATGATGTTATAAACTGGAGTGTACTAGATGAATGTAAGAAAAGAAATTGGCCGAGATTTCTTTATTATACAGGGAACGACACATCATTTATTACATGGTCTCAAACTAGAAAAATTGAAGAGTTTTCATGGAAACCGCTAAAAGAAATGCAGGTTGATTTCAGTAAATCAAAGATTGATCATTTAATTATAGATTCAGATCATGAAATAAAATTTACTTTTGGTGACAGAATAAGCTATCTTGACTTATATGGAAATCCGAATGATTTTATAATAGAAAAATGTAGCTTGGTTCCATCTTTAGGATTTTATCTTAAAAAGGATAACTCTTTAAAGATGCATAAACTCCCAAAATATGAATGCTTTAGTGATGCAAAGGAATTATTAATTCAAGTGGATCCAAATGGTGCCCCATTTGACTGTTCTTCCCTTTTACAATTTTCTAATCTTGAATTATTACATCTTGTTGGTAATATGACTAATTTACATGTATTGAAAGAATTAAAATTTTTAAAAAAGTTAGGTTTTTGGGATGCACCAGATTTATCTAATGTACCTACATTAGACAGTTGGAGTCATTTAAACAACTTTGTGGCAATGAATATTGATGAAGAGAATGGTAAAAGATTGAAAAAACAATTGACGGAATTAAAAAAAGGCAAAGAATTTGATTTTGCTTCGATTACAAAGTTGAGAAATAAATTATGGTTTGAGACAGAATATGGAATTCCTTTTTCTGCTTGGCAAGAAAAAAATGAAAAAAGAGCAACAAGAGCATATAAACAATGTCTAAAAAAAGTAAAAAGTGCAGAGTCTGAAAGTGACATAAAAAATGCAATTATTGAATTCACTAATAAAATAAATCATTTGGAAGATATAGAAACCGTCGAACGAGATGATACCTATAGAGCCTTATGTATAATTATGAAAAATTCGCCAATAGAAATAGGTTCGGAAAAATGGTCTAAATGGTTTGATAAATTTAGAAAATTTTAATAGATGATGTAAAAGAAATAAATTCTAAAAAAATGGATAGAAGAAAATCTATCGATGAAGGAATATTGGAATTTTTAATGAAAGTAAAAATTATTATATATTTAAAGAAAATGAGAAGCCAGTTAGAATTAGTTTTTCGAATACTGATAAAACTGTAAACGACTGTCTTACCAATGCCTTAAGAAATTCTTATAGGTAAGAAGGGAAAAAGTATTATGCGATTAACTAGAAGATTTATTATTCCATCCTTGGATAGAGTGAATCTGAATAACCCTATTCGATATGAAAGATATTATATAAATGATAATTTAAGGATACAAAGTAAAAATAATGCGTTAGAAAAAGAAATTTTAGACAAAGATAATGTTATTATAACAAGAACAAATATTTCTGAAGAACAATTTAATAAATTAAAAAGAGAGGCCTACTCAAAAATCATAAGAGATAGCTATTTATGTTTAGAGGATGATAGAATTTCTATTAAAAAATATTTAGATAAATATGATGGGTTAATCAGAGCAGAAGTAAAGTTTAATTCGATTGATGAAATGAACAGTTATCAGATGGAAAGTTGGATGGGAGCAGAAATTACAAATTCCCCTCTTGCTTTTGACAAGTATTTAAGTGAGCTATCAGAACAGGAATTTTTATTAGAATTAAATAAATATATACGGAATGGAAATAGTTAGACAATCTGTAAAACTACGTATCAAACATTATATAACAATGATTTTAACAAAATAAATTTTATCCATTTGAGTAAAATAGGGGAGAAAATAAAGTTATGAATATAGAGAAGTCAAGAATGGATTCTATTATGAAATTAGTGATGAAAGAAGTTGACATTGCAATAAGAGAAGGTAATTCTCCATTTGCTGCATTTTTACTAGATAGAGAAGGAAATGTTATTTATAAAGCACATAATACTTCGAATTCTGATACAGATCCAACGGCTCATGCAGAAATCAATTTAATTAGAATGGCATGTAAAGAATTAAATACGAAAGATCTATCTAATTATATCTTAATATCCAATGCATGGAGTTGTAGTATGTGTATGTCTGCTGCTATAAAAGCCAAGATTACAAATTATATTTTTGGTACAAGTAGTGAGTCTAATATGAATCCTAATGTTACCATTTATGATATACAAGCTAAAACTAAGCAATCATTAAAGATAATAACAGGTGTTTTGAATGATGAGTGCAGGAAACAAATAGATGACGTAAGAAAAATACAGAGTTAATAAAATAATGTAGAGGAAATCCAACTCAATGAATGATGACAGGAAATTTATAGATGAAAATGGAAATTCATTACGAAATGATAATAAAGAGGTTATAACGATTAAAGACAGAATAGAGTATGTAAACAAATTAATTGAAGAGTATAAGAGAAAAATAGGATTTAGAATCAAGATAATCACGCTCTATCGAATGAGAGGAATTCTTATAATAGTGTGAGGATTCTTATAAGTAAATATTCAAAATGAAAATTATAAAGGTGATTACGACATTTAAACCCATAATTAGAATAAGAAAGAAGGTGTGGCAATTGAACAACAAATTAGAAACAATTTCAAATTTATTTGAAGATATCGTGCAACTCAAAATGAAATCAAAAAAAGATGGGAAAAGCTATTTAACAGATACTTTAGATACAAAAGGAATATTAAGATTAATTGAGTCTATTCCTAGTTCTAAAGCCGAGCCATTTAAAATTTGGTTAGCAAATTTAGGTAGTGAGAGAATTGATGAAGTATTTGATCCTGAAATTGCAATAAATCGTGCAGTAAATTATTATCGTAATAAAGGCTATACAGATGAATGGATTAAGGCTAGATTAATAGGAATAGTAGATAGATTTAAACTTACGGATATTTGGAAGGTGGTATAACCAAATCAATGGAATATGCTTTGCTTACAAATGAAATCTACAAAGGATGGTCTGGAATGAAAGCAAGTGAATATAAAGAGTTAAAAGGGCTTAGAAAAGAATCTTTAAGAGACAATATTACAGATATAGAAGTAGCGCTTACAAATATAGGAGAGATTGCAACACGGGATATTGCAAGAGAAGAACATCCACAAGGCTTAAATGAAAATTTAAAAGTTGCAAAAAGAGGCGGAGGAGTTGCTAAAGGTGCTAGAGATTTATATGAAAAGGAAACAAAAAATCTGCAATCTCTAAAAACAATGCATTGAATTATCAATATGTAGATACACAACAAAAAATAGAAAGTACAATTAATGAGTAAATAAAAAATTAAAATTGCACATTTAACAATAATTATATTTAAATATATAATCAAGTTGGAGTGTGATTTTATGAAGAAATATAATTTAAAAGAATTATCAGAAAAATTACAAAGATGTAGAAATGTAAATCTTGATGATGTAAAATTAGATGATGTAAATGAAATAACTTTTATAAAAATAGATAGAAGAAAACCTAGCGAAGAAAGAATATTAGATTTTTTGACTAAGGTTAAAACCCATATATATTTAAAGTAAATGGAAAATTAGTTGGAATTAGATTTTCAGATACTGATAAAACTGCGGAGGATTGTTTGACTAATGTTTTGAAGAACTTATATAGATAGGTTAATTGGAGGTAAAATGAAAGCAATAACAATTAAACAACCATGGGCAACATTAATAGCAGAAGGTTATAAAGAATATGAATTTAGGATTTGGAAAACTAAATATCGTGGAGATATCTTAATTCACGCGGGTAAAGGTATAGATAAGAAGGCAATGGAGAGATTCAAACATTTGGGATTAGAATATCCAATTGGTAAAATAATTGCCAAAGCAACTATTACAGATTGTATATATGTGGATGAAGAATTCGCACAACAAATGTATAAAAAAGATTCTGATGTGTATAAGAACTTAATTAATAAAGGTAATTGAGATGGCTATGGATTTAAATTAGAAAAAATAAAAAAAAATAAATCCTATTGAAGAAAATGGTAAATTAAGTTTATGGGATTATGATTACGAAAATTAAAGAGTATGAAATAGTGGAGGATAAGTATGAAAACAACACATAAAATGAATTTGAATAATGGTCCATTTCATTGTATAAAAGACGGAACAAAAATCATTGAGTTACGCGACTAAATGATGAAAAAAGGCAATTACTAAAAGTAAAAGATCTGATAGAGTTTACAAATAGAGCGACATCAGAAGTCATAACAGTTGAAGTAATTGGATTATACAAATATTCAAATTTTGAAGAGTTGTATAA
>CANRVM010000035.1 GCA_947643295.1 uncultured Mycoplasmatota bacterium | reverse complement strand
CTTACTAGTATGAAAGAAATGTTACAGAAACTAAGTACGACTCATACCACCTATTTAGGTAAATTAGAGATGAGGGAAAGCTTTAAAGAACGACTAGATAGTGCAATTACAAATATCGATTACTTTCTAGATGATATTCATGAAAAAGAAAAGGATTTGAAAGTAAATATCGCTGCAAAAGATGCGATAAATGAACTTTTAGAAACCAAAGAATATAAAGATCAAAAAGAAAGATTATTAAAGATAGAAAAAGAATTAACGAATCTTTCCCTTGAAAAAGATGATTTACTAAAAAAAGTATCGAAATTAGAAAATGATTTGGAGCACAAAGAAGAGACCTATCATGATTTCTCCACTCAAATTCTAGGGCTTATGAAGAAAAAGGATATTTATCAGGAAATCTTTTTAAGAGAATATAAATTATATTATGTTTATCAGGATGAAATAGTAGATATCGAAAAGACTGTAAAAAATATTATCAAAGAGGGTAGTTTAAAAAAGGAAATTTCTCTTAATGATGCACTAAATCAATTTTACTCTTCTTACAATCACTATCGCTTAGAATTAAACGATTATTCCATTAAAAACATTACTCTTTTTGCGGATTATGAGGTGGAAGAGGAAGAGGTAAAAAGAATCTATGAAAGCAATACGAGGGCAGATGTAACCTCTATGTATCAAGGAATTAGGCTAAATATCATAGAGTTATCGGAAAGAATAGAAAATGATATTGAAGAGAATAAGATATTAATTAGTAAACAAGATCGACATTTATTTGAAGATATTTTATTAAATACTGTAGGGGATAAGATAAGAAAAAGAATTGAATCCTCTAATGAATGGGTATCTAAAATTAATCACATTATGGCGAAAATGCAAGAAAATAGTGCCTTAAGCTTTAAACTAGTATGGAAAAGTATTTCAGCAGATACCGAAGGTGAAATCGATACGAAGGAGTTAGTTCGAATACTAAAAATGGATCCTAAATTACTAAAAGAAAGTGATGCCGAAAAGTTAACCAATCATTTTCGAAGTAAAATTAAAAAGGCAGAAGAAATGTATCAAGATTCCTTTATCTCTTTTTATAAGATTATTGAAGAAGTACTAGATTATAGAAGTTGGTTTACTTTCCAATTATTATACCAAAGAAAGGGAATGAATTTAAAAGAATTAACGGATAAAACTTTCTCTAAATTTAGTGGTGGTGAAAGAGCAAAAAGTATGTATATTCCATTATTTGCTAGTTGTTATGCAAAACTAAATTTAGCTCGTAGTAATGCTCTTCGAATTATTGCTTTGGATGAAGCATTCGCAGGAGTGGATGAGGATAATATTAGAGAAATGTTTGGAATATTAAAGTATTTGGACATTGACTTTATTATCAATTCTCAAGTATTATGGGGCGACTATGATACGATAGAAGATTTATCGATTTGTGAATTAATTAGACCACAAAACTCGCAAGTAGTGACAGTAGAAAGATATCGTTGGAATGGAAAATATAAAGAAATTATTCATAACCGAAAAGAACAGGAAGAGGCATTTCCTCATGCATAATTTTACAAAATATTTTAAAGAAACCCCTGGATTTGATCGTTTCATCACGAGACTTTATGAAAAATATAGGTCATTATCGAAATTTTCAGGTACGGTTAAATTAGAATACTTATCAAAACAAGAAGCCATCTCTTTATCTCGCTTATTTGGTACTACTTATCAAGAAAAAGAGACGGTTTCTCTTTCTATTAAAAAATTGATATCGATTATGGAAAACTCCAAATACGATGATTTTGATATCGAAATATTGGTACAAGAATACTTAAATGTTTCATTAGTTACCAATAAAGAAGAAAAAAGAATGTCCAAAAATGAAGAGATGGAGTTTTATCAAGAAATCATAGAAAACGATGATTCTTTAGGAAGTAGCTGGCTAAAAAAAGTAATAGAAGAAAAGAAAAGTACATATTCTTTGCTACATAAAAGATATCATAAAAACAAATCTCTTTTAAAAAAGGAGTTAACAAATATAATCCTTTTGCTGAATCATTTACCAAAAGAAGACGTTTTACTTCCTATTTATGCTTCTACTTATACAAAAGATCCTCATTACTTAGATTTAGATGGTTCTCATAGTAATTTGTTTCTTTCTAGTTTATCTTATCTAGCAAACATAGATTATCCAAAAACACGAGAAGAAAAAATAAAATTAATGGCACAGTTTCATATTACCATAGATATGATATCGAACTACGCCATTACTTATCAGTTACTATCCAATAAAGAGTATATGAATGAATTTATAAAAAACAGAGAGTCACTTATCTTAAATATTCAAAATATAATTACAATGGAATATTTAGATACCAAAAGAAAAAAAGTATTTGTATTTGAAAATCCTTCCATTCTAACAGAAATATTATCGAAAAAGATGGATATTAGTGTAATCATATCAGGAGGATTCCCTAATACGAGTGTGTATTTATTAATCGATAAATTAATTCAATCTGGTAATAGAATCTATTATAATGGAGATTTTGATTCAGAAGGGTTATTAATTGCACAAAAATTAAAGGAAAAGTATCAGGATAAGTTAGAACTATTTTGTTACTCGAGTAAAGATTATGCTAGTTGTATTTCGAATAAAGGGATTAGTTCCTCTCGATTAAAGAAATTATCAAAAATAACTTGTGAAGAATTGTTAGAAATAAAAGAGTTATTATTAAATACAAAACAATCTGCTTATCAAGAAAAGAATAAAGAAAGAATTATCAGGTATATAGAAGAAATCATTTGAAAAACGGTGTTTGTAAAAAATCATATTATGAAGGCGGTATCTCAATATGATAGAAATGTTAAAAGGAAAATATGTGTTTTTTGATGTCGATGGAACGCTTTCTGAATATCGATATCAAGAGCAAATTTATGGTGGAAGATGCTCTGAATTAGGCTGTCAGACGTTATATGATTTATTATTTGGCGATTTATTTTTACAGGCAAGACCGCTTAAAACAATGCAGAAGATTATTTCAAAGTTAGATAGTGATAAAATTTTTGTTTTAAGTACGGTTTTATGTAACAACGAAGTAGGTCAAAAACAGGAATGGCTAGGAAAGCATTTTCCAAACTTTAAAAGGAATCATATGATATTTATCAGTTCTACCATGTTAAAACCAGAAGTTATTTTAGAATATAGTAAGAACTATCAATTAGATTTAGAAGATATTGTATTTGTTGATGATAGACTAGACGTTTTAAGAAAAGCAGAGGAATTAGGAATTACGGCTTATCATCCAAGTTCTTTTACTGAGTAACTATAATAGGAATATCCTATGAATAATAAGTATAGAATGGTAATTATTTTAGGTGTTATTTTTCTTCTTTTTTAAGATACTGCATTCTAAGTATGCTTTTGATAAATTAAGAGTATGACGATATTAAACTAGTCTTATTTGTCAAATTAATTTTAAAGTGATTAGTGAAAAAATTTCCGCTGTGTTGTAAATCTTGAGAGTTAGTGATAAAATAGTAATATAAATAATTCAAATAGTAATTTGTTTATAAAAAGGAGGTGAAATAAGTGAATTTCATGTTAACATTATTGATTGGAATAGTAGCAGGAGTAATAGATGTATTACCAATGATTAAAATGAAAGTTGATAGATATTCTTGCATATCAGCATTTGTATATTATATAATAGTTCCTTTTGTTATCTTTAGAATTAATTGGTTTGGCAACTTATGGTGGTTAAGAGGTGGAGTTGTTGCTCTTCTTATGGCAATTCCAGTTATTATTTTAGTTTCTAAGGAAGATAAAAAAAGTCCAGTAGCTATGACAATAATGTCTATTGTTTTAGGAAGTATTATTGGTGTTGTAGGGCATTTTTTAAATTTAATGTAATTGATTAATTATATTAGATAAAATCGACAATCAATCCAAAACAAATCTCATAATTAATGACTTAGTTGGACCTATAATTTTGTTATAGTAAACATTGTGTGGAGTTAGTTAAAATAATATTTATTTTTTCTAGCTCCTTTTTATTTTTTTCTCCGTATATAGTATTGTGGTATTAAAAAAGAAGCTGATGATGAAAAGGACGTATGAATAAATTATCAAAGTATTTATCTTGAAACAATTGATAGTGAAAAAAATAGGAAAAAATGATTCTTATCCTTGTAGTTTAGGAAAGAAACAAGAGCATGAGATATTAAAATAGAATGGAACTTAAAATTTTTGGCAGAAAATATTTATATTTTGGATGATTCTACTTCTAATTTAGATAGTATATCGAAAGAGATTTACTGATATATGCAGTAGACACTATATAGGGAAATGAAAGAAGTATAAACGTTTCTTTTTTTGTAAGTTTTTTCCAATTGTGCTATTAGTATTCCTTGAAACGAACATTTGTTATATAATCGTTTTAGGTGATGGAAGTGACAAAGTATTATTTATGTATTGATTTAAAAACATTTTATGCTTCTGTAGAATGTGTAGAGCGAGGATTAGATCCTTTTGATGTGGATTTAATAGTAGCAGATCCTTCACGAAGTAAAAACACCATTTGTTTAGCTATTAGTCCTAAGATGAAAAGTAGGGGGATTAAAAATAGGTGTCGTATGGCAGAAATTCCAAAAAGTGTAAAACCAATCATTGCTAAACCAAGAATGAAAAAATACATCGAGTATTCGGCAGAGATTTATAGAATTTATTTAAAGTATGTCGATAAAAATGATATTCATGTTTACTCCATTGATGAAGCTTTTTTGGATGTTACATCTTACTTGAATCTTTTTAGGAAAAATCCAATTGAAATTGCCAAATTGATAATAAAAGATATCTATGAAGAAACAGGAATTACAGCAACCGCAGGAGTTGGAACTAATCTTTATTTAGCGAAAATTGCTTTAGACATGATAGCCAAAAAAATTCCGAGTGGAGTTTTCTATTTAGATGAGAAAAGGTACCAAAAGTATTTAGGAAATTACACGCCACTTCATGATTTCTGGCAAATTGGTAGAAAAATAGAAGCAAGACTTCATAGGCTTCACTTAAAAACAATGAATGATATTTCCTTATGTAATCCTAAATTATTATACAAAGAATTTGGAGTAGATGCTGAACTTTTAATTGATCATGCGAAGGGAGTTGAGTCTTGTACCATAAAGGATATCAAAAATTATAAGAAAAAATCACATTCTCTTTCCAACAGTCAAATTCTCTTTCGAGATTATTCTTATCAAGAAGCACGAAATATTTTAATCGAAATGATAGATCATTTGACTCTTCAATTAATCTCTAAAAATCAATATACTGATTTGGTTAGTTTTTTTATTGGGTATTCTAATCATCAAATAGAACCACTAAAAGTATGCAAACGATTAGAAAAAGAAACGAATAATTATTCCGTGATTTTGAAACGATTATTAGAAGAATATGATTTTCGAATTACAGAAGATATACCAATTCGGAGAATTGGGGTTACTTACTGTCATGTTTTTGAAAGAAAATACGAACAATTGGATTTCTTTATGGAAGAGCAGGATTCTGATAAAAAGTTGTTAGATGTCGTAAATACTGTGAAAGCAAGGTATGGAAATAATGCTTTATTAAGAGGGGTAAGCTATTTATCTTCTTCCACGCAAAGAAAAAGAAATCAGTTAATAGGAGGACACAATGCAGAATAGAGTGGATCACGCCAAACAATTTCTTCCTTTTGATGCTTTAAAAGGATTCAGTGAGGCATTACGTAAAGCAGAAAAGGAAGAACAAGAAAGGTTCGATTTTTCTAAGTTTAAAGTAGGGGATAGTGTTTTTATTCAGTACTATTATCAACTGGATTATATGGAGATAGTAGGAACCATTCAAAAAATAAGCTATGAAAAAGAAATTCTTTTCCTTAAGAATACTAGGATATCTTTCTCTGATATTGTTGGTATTCATAGAGTGTAATATCTTCTGATTTTTATTGGATATATAAATTTGGTTTTTTAAAGAAGTTTCTTTGTTTTATATATTTCTAAGACATGATACAAATTCGTATTTAAGCACACTTTTGTGATATCATAATCATTATGAATTATGGAATTATCTACTAAATAGCTTGACAGGATATTAGCACAGGGATAACGCAGTAAATAATTAACGAAGCCAATATGACTATCATAGTCATAACTTGTTATGGCTTTTACTTTTTTACTATCTAGATTATTTCTATCTATTTGTCCTGTTTCTTTATATTGTTTTTCCAAAAATAATTGGTATTCAATAGCCTTTAGCATTTTTTCTTCAAAATACATCCTATTATTTTTTCTTGTTTGAACTAGCTCATGATACTCATTTCTACTATTTAACCAAAGTTCTAATTTTTTTTCTATATAGAAGGAAAACACTTCACACAAAAAATGATATTGGTTTGGTATGATTATAGGATTAGAATTTCTATCGATGAAATGTGCACATTCATGGACAATAACAAATAAATCAGAATCATTTCCTTGAAGATTAATAAAAGTTTGATTTTCTTTTGTATCCATAAAAGATTTCTTTTTACTATGACTTATAATAATCTTTTTATCCTTTATTGCTTCTAGAATCATTTTATAATATAGTGTATTGTAAGATTTATAAAATAGAAGAGCCATTGCTAGAGGATTGATGATATCATTTGAATACTTCTTTTTTTTAGTATCATTTGATGCGAAATCTATCAGTTGATAAATGAAATCTTCTGTTAAAAATTTATGAAAGTGGGATTCTATTTTTATTTTCTCTATTAATATTTCTAGGTCTTGTTTCATTATCTTTCTCCATAAATCGTATTTAGTATTCTTTTATTTCTATCTATTTTTATCCAATATTTCTTAAGTAGTTATTGATGCCATTTATTAGTATATATCAGTAATAGATGAAATTTTTTCATTAGGTAGATAGTGTCATAAAAAATTTAAAACGTCTAGTTTTCTATTATCCAGATACTACTATTTTTATTCTTAGAATATTTTTTAAAAAGTAGTTGACTTTTTTTCTTTTTCTGCATATACTATACTAGTATACTTAATTAGTATATTGGTATAGGAAGTGAAAAAATGAATAAAAAGGAAATAGTAATAGAAAAAGCAAGAGAACTATTTACCAAATATGGGTATAAAAAAGTTTCAATGGACGAAATAGCAAAAGAAGCGAATGTTACGAAAAAAACAATTTATACTTACTTTAAAGATAAGGACTCTATGTTTCAATATTTTATATTAGAAGAGTTGGAGAAAATGAAAGCACCATTAGAAGAAAAAAAGAAAAAGAGTAATTCCTTCATAGAATTTGTATCAGAAAGTTTGTACTATGTTCTTACTTATCGTAAAAATAGTGCTTTGGTATCTGCTATTGTAAAAGAGGTAAATCAAGAAAAAGAGGCAAAAGCAAGTAATTTTTTAAAGTTCTATGATACGGAGATTATTAACTATATCGAAGATAGTATTAAAGAAGAGATTGCTTCTGGTAATATTAAAAAATGTGATTCTAGATTAACTGCATTTATTATATATAAAGTATATATAGCAATTATGTTTGAATATGAAAGCGAGCTAGATGAAGAAAAAGTAACCAAAGAAATCACTTCCATATTAAAAGATGGATTATTTAATTAGAGGGGGATATCTATGAAAGAATTCAAAGAAAAATATTTTAAATATGTAGTATTAGTAGCTGTTTTATTGATTCCATTTATGTATAGTTTCTTTTATTTAAAGGCATATTGGGATCCTTATGGAGAAGGGAATATTGATAACTTACCTGTTGCTATTGTTAATAGTGATAAAGGAAATAAAGGAGATGTGCTTGTACAAAGTATCAAGAACTCCAAAAAGCTAAAAATAAGTGTCGTGTCAAAAGAAAAAGCAGAAGATGGCTTAGATAATAAGAACTATTATGCAGTCATTACCATACCAGATGACTTTACTTCTAGTATGGAAAGTGCTGCTACGAATAAGAAACGTCATGCAACCATTACTTATTCGCCAAACCAGAAATCAAACTATTTGGCAAGTCAAATTATCAATAGTGTGGTAACTGCAGTAGAAAAAAACTTAGATAATCAAGTCAATTCTGAAATTGTAAAAAGCTTATCTGAAAATGTGGAATCAGTTCCTGAAAACTTAGATACCATTAGTGATGGATTTTCAAAATTAAAAGATGGAACTTCTAAATTAGAAGATGGTTCGAAAGAATTATCTAGTGGTACTTCTACACTAAAAGGTGGAGCAGAAAGTTTAAAAAGTGGAATATCTAGTTTAGAAAGTGGAACTTCTGAATTAAAAAACGGAAGTGAAACGCTAAATAGTAAATACCAAGAATTCCATCAAGGAATAAAATCAGTAAAAGATGGAGCCGATATGTTAAGAGGGGCCACATCTTCCTTTGGTGAAGTAGGAAGTAAAGTTGATAGTTTAACAACAGGAGTTAGTAGTTTAAAAACGGGTAGTGATCAACTTCATCTTGCCATGATGCAAATTGAACAAATCTGTAATAATGTAAATGCATCTTCTACGGTAGTAGAGCAACAACTTTGTGGAGCATTATTTACTGGTGCCGATGGTAAAGGTGGATTAAATGCTGGAATTACTAGTTTAAACCAAGGATTAACTTACTTAGAATCACAAACGAATAATCTGACTTCTTTAAAAGAACAAATTGGACAATTACAAAGTGGTATTACTTCCCTTGCAGGAGGGGTAGACACTTTATATAATGGCTCTTTACAAATCCAATATGGAATTCATAGTATTTATGAAGGAGCAAATAAATTACACAATGGAGCTTTACTATTATCAAGCGGAGCAAGAACATTAAATGATGGAGCAACAAAACTAAATACAGGAGCTACTACTTTAACAAATGGGGTAACAACATTAAATAGTAGTGTGGCATCTGCAAAAGAGGAATTAGATTACAAAATAACAGCAACGAAAAAAGAAGTGAAAAAGGTAGAGTCTTTAGCAGACTACAGTAAAGAACCTGTCAAAGTAAAAACAAAAGAAGTAAACAAAGTATCTAGTTATGGTACGGCCTTCTCTCCATTCTTTATCTCTATTGCCTTATGGGTAGGTTGCTTGATGATGTATATTGTACTATACTACGATAAAGAAGAAAGATTTGCTATCTTTGGAATGAAAAATAAAAATCTATTACAAAGAACATTAGCTTATCATGGACTAGTTACTATTTCTGCGATTGTTTTAGGAATATTACTACAATTATTCTTAGACTTTGAAATTACGAATGTATTCTTATATTATATTGTGATTATTCTAACAGCAAATACTTTTATGGCAATCATCGAGTTTTTAATTATCAATTTAGGAGATGTAGGTAAGTTTATCGCTTTAATCCTACTTGTTTTACAACTAGCTGCTGCTGGTGGTACTTTCCCAATAGAAACCGTAACGAAGGGATTTCGTTTCTTAAATGATTTACTACCAATGAAATATACAATTAACATTATAAGAGAAGCATTAATTCGCATTGAGTCTGGCTTATTAGTTCCAAACATGTTGATAGTAATAGGAATATTTATCGTATTCTTCACAATAAACATAATAAATGATATTCGAAAAAATAAGAAGTTGGCAAAATAGTCAACTTTTTTTGTTGCACATTTTTAAAATATGATATACTAAAAGAGTAATAGAGTAGTGATTGGGTGGTAAAATGAAAAAAGTAATGAAAAAATATAAATATCTTTATCTCCTTCTTTTCCTTTTAATTGGAATCTCTTCTATTTATATTGATTATGAGGAGCTTTTAATTAATTATGGACACATTAAGAAACAAGAAGAAGTAAGTGTTCCTATCGAAGCAATTCCATCCTATAGTGATAAAGATTATATTGAAATAAATAATAATGTTCCCAAGTTTAGTGAAGAGGATTTCAAAAAAGATTCTTTTGAAAGTTATAGTGAGTTAGATATTCTAAATCGTTGTGGTGCTGCTTTTGCAAGAGTAGGAATGGATACCATGCCAAAAGAAAAACGAGGAA
>CANRVM010000034.1 GCA_947643295.1 uncultured Mycoplasmatota bacterium | reverse complement strand
TCTATTTCCTTTTCTTTCTCATCCTTTTTTCTCTCTTCTTTTTCCATCTCTTTTTTCGTAGATACAAAGTGATAAATTAAAATACTAGTAGAGATTGCACAAATAAGTAAAAAGATACACACAGATAGTTCACTACTCATAACTTGTAAAGAATCCATTAAGATAATCCAACTAACAGAAAGAAAATATAAAAAAATACAAATACTTAAAACCTTGGCTCTTTCTCTTTTGATATCTTTTTTTATTATTTTTTCTCTTATCTCTTCTTTATTTTTTCCTCTTAGTAATTCCTCTGTTGTAATAGAAAACAAATCACAAAGTGGTATGATTTTGTCAAAATCTGGTTTTGACTCTCCTGTTTCCCACTTACTAACGGTTTGTCTCGTAACATTTAATTTTTCTGCCACTTCTTCTTGAGAAAGTCCTTTTTCTTTTCTCAATTTTAAAATCATATCTCCTATATTCATAGAAAACACCTCCAACATCCTAAATTATACTTTATTTTTCTTTTGCTTACCATCAATCATAATTGGAAATTTGACAACTGATGTTAACATTTGTCCTTTTTTGTATGATAATCTTTCTTCTATTTTCTTATTTTTTTACATAGTTACTAATAGAGGTGGATTATGTTTTTTAAAAGTATTGATAAAAGAATTAAAATTGTCTTACTCCTATTTATTGTTATTTTTATATCCATTGTATTAAGAGTTTTCAAAATCCAAGTATTTGATTATAAAAAATTGAAATCCTTAGCAAATGACCTTTGGAGTAGAGATTTAGAAGTACAAGCAGATCGTGGAAAGATTCTAGATCGAAATGGTAATGTTTTAGCAGATAATGTAACAACAACAAGTCTTGTTCTAATACCAAACCAAATTAAAAACAAAAAAGAAGTAACAGAAAAACTTTCTGAAATATTAAATGTTAGTTATGATGAGATGAAAAAACATGTCTACAAAAAAGCTTCTATTGAAAGAGTGCATCCGGAAGGGAGAAGATTATCTTTTGAAATTGCAGATAAAATTAATAGTCTCCATCTAGATGGTGTTTATCTTGTAAAAGAATCCAAAAGAAATTATCCTTATGGAAACTTGCTATCAAATTCCATTGGATATGTTGGTATTGATAATCAAGGGCTCTCTGGATTAGAATTACAATATGATGATATTTTAACAGGAACAAATGGAGCGATTAAATATTTTTCGGATGCGAAAGGAAATCAATTAAACTTATCTGATATTTATGTAGAACCTGTTAATGGTATGAATATCCAATTAACAATTGATATTAACATTCAAAAATCAATCGAGCGAGAATTAAATAATATCGTGGATAAATTTTCACCAGATATGGCATTAGCAATTGTGATGAATCCAAAAACAGGAGAAATTCTAGCCATGAGTAGTAGACCAAACTTTGATCCAAATAATTATCAAAAATATAATGAGGAAACTTTGAATCGAAATCTACCTATCTTCGCATCATATGAGCCTGGATCTACTTTCAAAATTATCACAACAGCAGCCTCCGTAGAAGAAAAAGTGGTAGATTTAGAAAAAGACCATTTCTTTGATTCTGGTTCTGTCAATGTAGAAGGTTCTGTTTTAAAGTGTTGGAAAGCAGGAGGACATGGTGATCAAACATTCATGCAAGTACTTCAAAATTCGTGTAACCCTGGTTTTGTCAAATTAGGACAACTTCTTGGAAAAGAAAGATTATTCTCCTATATCAACAAATTCGGTTTTGGAGAGAAAACAGGAGTGGATTTAACAGGAGAATCGAAAGGAATTTTATTTAACTTGGATCAAGTTGGAAATGTAGAACTTTCAACGACTGCTTTTGGTCAAGGAGTTTCTGTTACCCCTATTCAACAAGTGACTGCCATATCATCCGTTATTAATGGTGGATATCTTTATAAACCTTACATTCTAAAAAGTGTAAATGAACCTCTTACCAATGAAATCATTGATGAAAATTATAAAGAACTTGTAAGAAGAACCATATCAAAAGAAACTTCTAAAATTATGCGTGGTGCCTTAGAAAGTGTTGTAGCAAAAGGAGGAGGAAAAAAAGCCTTTATTGAGGGATATCGTATTGGTGGAAAAACAGGTACTGCTCAAAAAGCAAAAGATGGAAAATACTTAGTGAACAACTATATCATGTCCTTCGTTAGTATTGTCCCTTCGAATAATCCAGAGGCTGTTTTATACCTTGCTATCGACAATCCCAAAAATACTGCCCTTTTATCTAGTTATACCACAACTCCATTTGCTAGAAAAATCACATTAGATATTATTGAGGCTTTAGATATTCCAAAACAAGAAAATGAAATGGAAAAGGATTTAGAATGGACAGACAAAATAACGTATGAAGTACCTAATGTAGTTGGTATGAAAAAAGAAGATGTTAAAAAAATGCTACCTAACTTTACCATTGAATATTCTGGAGAAGGAGAATATATTGTTTCCCAATCTCCAGAAGCAAAAGAAAAAATAGAAGATCAAGGAACTGTTCGATTAATGCTTGGTGATATGAAAAAATAAGGTTTACAAACAAAAAATTACGATAATCACTATCGTAGTTTTTACATTTCTTCTAAAAATTCTTTGATATTACAAATCGTTTGTGTAGTTGTTCCAATTCCTTTTCTTTTCAAAAGTATAGTATATTTTCAAGCAACTTTTATAAGTTTTTAAATGCTATTATATCCTTATTTTATAAGGGTTTACGACATTTTTATTTTTTGAAGATATTCACAAATATTTTTATAATTTCTTATATTTTTGCTTTCAAAAGTAGTAAATTGGTAGTAAAATTAGAAATTTTTTACGTACTAATTAAAATATTAAAAAACACCTTACAATATAATAGTAACGAAGTATAATCTTATAGGCGAGACTAGTGGCGTTGGCCACTAAAGTCTTCGCCATAATAAGGTATAGTATTACCCTTATTATGTAACATGAAGCATGTAGCAAACATCATTATTTTTCGTTTATTTTAATATATTATTTAAAAAACTTTTACACGTTATGAAGGTAATCTAATATTTTTTCTTGTTCGATTGTTATTATCATCTAATTATGATATTATGCTTTTAAGAAATACGAACTGTTGGGTACTATCCTACTTCTTTACGGGAAGGAGGTCGATAGTTATGCATAAGAAAGATTTTTTAATTCTTTCCTTAATCATCATTATCTTCTTACTGATAGCCTTACTTTTTACTTTTGTAAAATAGTAATCTATATAAGAAAACAGTACTCAATCAGCATGATTAAGTACTTAAACAAATAATATTTGGGCAAGTACTCAACTAGGCAAAGTTCAGTATTTCCCTTTTTATTGTATGTAAGTTTTTCTTACATATTCATCATACCATATTCGTATAATTTCTTCAAGCGTTTAGCACCATTTTTCATGGAAAGATATCTTATAATTCTTCTATTTTTTTGTCTTTATAACAAATGATATAGTAAAAGAAACTTCCAAGAATAACTCCTAAAAAATCTACTAAGACATCCACTACTCTTCCTGTTCTTCCTGGTACAAATAGTTGATGAAATTCATCGGTTATCGAATAAAGAAGACCTAAACTACAAACGATTAGTACTAATTTTATATTCACTTCAAAATAATATTTAAAAACGAACATAAGAAGTACTGCTAATACAAAGTATTCAAAAAAATGAGCTAATTTTCTAACCATTTTAAAAGTTTTATCAATCACCTTATTTTTTCCAACCTCACCCAAATCTACCTTTGTTATTTTTTCAACTACTAGAATTACTTGCTTGGTAAAAGATTTACTAGTCTTTGTAGAATCCGTTGCACTCTCACAAGAAAATAGAAAAATAATTACTAACCAAAGAAAGAGAAAAGTAAAAGCTATATACTTCTTCATCTGTTAATGATCTCCAGCTAAAACAGTTTGAATTTCTTCTTGTGCTTTCATAATCGTATTCGTATCTGGAATCATAACATATAAGCTTTTGTTACCCATACTATAGGTTTTTTGCTTGCTGCCAGTACCATCTAAACTAATCGAAGTAATATCCCAGTTGATATTTTCAGAAAGTTGCATCTTGATGAAATTAGAAATATCTTTATAAGACATACTAGTTTCAAAAGTTCCTTCAAGGGATGCTAAAATGGATTTTATCTTCATAATATTACTCTTATCAGTCATCTTCTTAATCATGGCTGTAATAATCGCTTGTTGATTTTCTCCTCTTCTTCTATCTCCTGATGTATAAGCATGACGTTCTCTTGCAAAAGCAAGTGCCATCTCCCCGTTCATATGATTCATACCCTCTTTTATTGTAATCTTTTGATTGGTCCATGGAGTAAAGGTTAAATCAGAATATACATCTACTCCTCCTAATAAATCAATACTCTTTGTTAAAGTAGAAAAATTAAGTCTTATATAATAATTAATATCAATATCTAATAAGTCTTCTATCGTTTTTATACTTTTATCTACACCATAAATACCTGCATGAGTTAGTTTATCCTTTAATCCTGTTGTATTATGTAGTTGTACATAATAATCTCTTGGAATGGATACTAGTAATATTTTAGAAGTATTCGGATTTACCACAGCAACAATATTCACATCGCTTCTAGAAACACTAGAAATCGCCCCATAAGTATCTATACCACTAATGTAGACGATAAAAGAATCTTTTGTTGCTCTTTTTACCTTTTCTTGATTTTGGTTTTTCTTCACAATTAAACGGTACGATTTTACAATTTTAACATTTTCTAACTCCTTGTATTCTTCCTTTAACATCTGATAATGACTGTCTTCTAACAAAATAGCATCCGTAGCCTGATTTTCTAAATCACGAATCATAGTAGATACATCCATAACACTATTTTCTTTATATAAAATATCTTTTTTTATAAGTACTTTTAAATTATCATAATTGGAATCCGTATCTAAATAAGATATTTGACGATTTTCTAACTCTTTTATCTTCCAGTAAGTGTTCTCTTTTGCTAGTACATGATAAGTAACAACTTCTTGATTTTTAGAAATCATACTACTTACAAAATCATGAGTAGCATCAATATAAGTAAGAAGATATAAGATTGCTACTATCATAAGAGTGGAAAAAATAGTAAAAAATATTGTACTCCCTTTACTTGTTTTTTTACGTATTAATTTAAAATCAAGTACTAAAACAACTAATAACAAAACAATCCCTACAATCAAAAAGTGTTTATTCGGTAGAATGTTAAGATGATGAATAAAATACATCGTAATAAAAAATAAAACTGTTAATATGAAACTAACTATTTTAGCCACTATTTTCATAACGTAATCACCTCCCTAAAATATATTTATTACTATAATTAAATATTAATATTAAACGAAATAACATTTGAAATAAGATGTAAATTTAATAAAAAAACTCCATTTAAAAATAGAGTTTACAGAATATCTTCATTGTGAATGATTTTTAATATATTATTCTCTAATAAATCATCTATTCTTTCTTGATTCTTTACAATTTTTTTTAATTTCTTCTGTAATTTTAATTCCTCATAACTTTTCGTAATATCATGTAAATCACTCCCTAAAAAGCTAATATAGTTCCTTTTTAGGAGAGCTTTTACTGTTTTTTTTACATTCTTACCATAAAGTCCTAAAATACTACCATAGTTACTTTGAAATAAAACACCCATCTCTAAATACTGATCTAAATAGGTAATATCTTGTTGAACATATAAGTATCTCTCTGGATGTGCAATAATGGGAACGATTCCTTTTCTGATTAGTTGATAAATAATGTCTTCTAAATTTCTAAGTTTACTAGTCATAGGAAGTTCTACTAATAAATATTTTGAATGATTTAAAGTAGAAATTTCTTTCGTTTCCAGCAATGTTAATATATCTTCACAAATATATACCTCATTACCAATATATAAGTTAATTTTAGTATGAGGTTGTAATTCCTCTCTTATTTTTTCTCTTACTTGCTCATTTGCTTGATACTTACTATTTTTAATATAATGGGGCGTTAGAATGATATCGGTCACATTCTTTTTTTCCTCAGCTTTTAAAAGCTCAATTGCTTCTTCTTTCGTCTTTGCTCCATCATCAATGCCATATGATATATGAGAATGAATATCTCTCATATTACTCACCATAATATCCATAATAAGAAGCATCTTTTTGTTTGACACCATTTAAAATAACCCCATCAATCTTGGCATTCACTCTTGAAAAATTATTTTTTACTTCTTCTAATACTTCTAATTTTGTTTTTTTCTTTTTGACAACTACAACATTTACATCAGATAACTTGGTCATGACTAGAGCATCATTTAATCCCAAAACTGGTGCACAATCAAAAATAATAATATCATACATACTACGAAGTTTATCCATTAATTCCCTGTTGTTACTAGAAAGTAATAATTCGGAAGGATTTGGTGGTAATGCTCCATTTGGTAATAAATCTAATTTTTTTACTCCTGTAGGAACAATGAAACTCTTAATTGTTGCTTCATCTTTAG
This sequence comes from uncultured Mycoplasmatota bacterium, assembly GCA_947643295.1. The sequence continues at coordinate 4,109 of CANRVM010000034.1, read as the reverse complement.
GTGATAAAATTAAATTAGAATATCCTTTTGTTTTATCATTATGTACTTTAAAAATTTTATGCTGACGACCTTTTCGTAAATCACTATCAATTAATAATACTTTTTTATTTTCTAAAGTAAAAGCAATGGCTAAATTAGCAGAGATAAAACTTTTCCCATCTCCTGGTTCTGGGCTTGTTAAAAGTATTGTTTTTATACTACTATTAACAAGAGAAAATTGTAAGTTAGTACGAACCGTCTTAATTGATTCACTAAAAGATGATTTTGGATTATTATTGACAATCAACTCTACATTACTCATTATTTTTTACCCCCTTTATTCTTATTTGCAACTGTAACATTTCCTAAAATAGCAAGTCCTAGTTTCTCTTCAATATCCTTACTTGATTTAATAGATGTATCAAAGTAAAATACTAAGAATGCCAAACAAGAAGCGATACCGAAACCTAAAATGGCAGCAATCAATAGTTGTTTTGTAATATTGACATTATAAGGTTCACTTTCCAAACTTGCTTCATCTACAACAGAAACATTTGTTAACTTATATATCTTTTGTATTTCTTTCATAAATACATCACTCGTTGCATTTGCTATTTTTCTTGCTATTATATTATCCTCATCAGATACTTGTATTTTTATAATCTCTGTATCTTCAATCGATGTAACATAAATTCTTTCTGATAATTCTTCTGCACTACAGGATAGCCCTAACACCTCAATTACTTGATTTAAGACAGATCTTGATTTTACAATCTCACTATAAGTAGTAACTAAGTTTTGGTTTAGGTTAACCTCACTTTGTACTAAAGACAAATTTTGATTTTCATTATTACCAACTAATATCAAAGTAGTTGAACTATGATACATTGGTGTTAAAAGAAAAGTAATATAAAACAAACATAGACCAACAGATAGAATTGATATTAGAACAATAAATTTAATTTTTGATAGTAGAAACTTAAAAAGCTCCGCTAAATTAATCTCATCCATAAATATAACCCCCTCTTTAATTGGGCTTATTATACTACTTTTTATCTACTTTGTCAATCAATACTTACTACTTCATTATTGTTCTATTGTAAAGAATAAGAAAAAGATATTGTTATTATAACTTACAAAAAAACAGGTTCTAATCCTGTTTTATTTCAATAATAGACTCTTCCCAATATGGATTTTTTGGAATATTAAATAAATCCGTAATAGTACTAGCAACATTAGCAAGACCAAAGTCTCCCTCTTTAATCTTTATGTTAGAGATATTTCTACCATAAACAATAAATGGTACTGGATTTAAGGTATGAGATGTTTTTGATGTTTTTGTTTCTCTATTATTTAATTGGAACATTTCTTCTGCATTTCCATGATCTGCCATTACTAATAGTGTTGCATCTACTTTATCAACTGCTTCCATAATTCTTCCCAAGTTTTCATCTACTGCCTCAATTGCTTTTATGGTTGCTTCATAATTTCCAGTATGCCCTACCATATCGCCATTTGGAAAGTTCACTCTTAAAAAGTCATATTTATTTGATGCAATAACATCTACTAATCGATTCGTAATTTCGTAAGATTTCATTTCTGGTTTTTCATCAAATCCACTGATATCACTTGGTATTTCAACGAACGTTTCTAATTCTTCATTAAATTTCTCCAACCTGTTACCATTCCAAAAATAAGTAACGTGTCCAAATTTTTGTGTCTCACTAATGGCATATTCTCTTATTTGGTATTTATTTAATTCCTCTGTTAATGTATTCGTTATCTTTGGTGGCTCTGCTAAATACTTTGTTGGTATCTTTAAATCCGCATCATATTGTAACATTCCTGCATAGTAAACATTTGGTCTTCTTTTTCGGTCAAATTTATCAAAGTTATCTTCCTCAAAGCATCTTGAAATTTCAAGAGCGCGATCCCCTCTAAAATTAAATAATACAACACTATCATTATCATTAATAGTTCCTACTGGTTTGTCATTTTCATCTACAATGACAAACGGTTCTAAGTATTGATCAATAACACCAGGATTTTCCTTTCTATCAGTTAAAATCGCATCTACAGTATTATGAAAACCTCTACCTATTCCAAGTACATGAGTATTCCAGCCTTTTTCCACCATAGGCCAATTTGCTTCATATCGATCCATGGTAATATTCATTCTTCCTCCACCACTAGCAATTTTAGCACAAAACTTACTATCATTTAACTCTTTTAGTTTTTCTTCTAAAGCGCTAACATATTCTAAAGCACTTGTTTCTGCTACATCACGACCATCTAGTAAAATATGAATTCTAACCTCTTTTATCCCCTCTTGCTTTGCTCTTTCTAATAGAGAAAATAAATGTCTAATATGAGAATGAACATTTCCATCTGATAATAATCCAATAAAATGAAGAACACCTTGATTCTTACAATAAGAGATTAATTCTTTCCATGTATTCGATTCATAAATTTTTAAAGATTGAATGGACTCATCCACTAACTTTGCTCCCTGAGCATAGATTTGACCACAACCAAGTGCATTATGTCCTACTTCACTATTTCCCATATCCTCATCACTTGGAAGCCCAACATAAGTACCATGTGCATGAATAAAAGTATGTGGATAATTTTCAAATAAATAGTCTAAATTTTTGGTATTTGCATTCAATACTGCATTTCCATAACTTTCTTCTGAGATTCCAACTCCGTCCATTACGACTAAAACAATTTTTTTATTAATCATAATCTCACCTTTACTTTCTATAACCAAACACCGAATATAATTCCAGCCATCGCAAGAAATAAGCCAAAGACCCAAAATAATTTCACAATATCTGTCTCCTGCCAGCCTAACTTCTCAAAATGATGGTGAATAGGAGTCATTAAGAATAGTTTTCTTTTGAACACTTGCACCCAAAACACTTGAACAATAACACTTAATGTTTCTATCACAAATACTCCTGCCACTACAAGTAGTGTTAATTCTCTATGTGTTAGAATAGCCATAGCTCCCATAACACCACCTAAAGCTAAAGATCCTGTATCTCCCATAAAGATTTTAGCAGGATGAGTATTATAAATTAGAAATCCCATAACACTTCCTACTAAAATTAAAGAAAAAAGACCCATATCCTCAAATCCTACCATAAGTGATATCAAACTAAAGGCAACAAAGGCAATAGCTGATAAACCACCCGCTAGTCCATCTAATCCATCCGTTAAATTAACAGCATTAGAAGCGCCTACTAGAACAAGTAAGATAAACAAACCATAAAGCCATCCCATTTCAATATCAATATGAAGTGTTCCTACAACCCAAGCTGTTTGTCCCCCACTTCTCATATAAATATAGAAAAATCCAACAGCAATTAATACTTGTAAAAATAGCTTTTGATAAGTCGTTAATCCCTCATTATTGTGTTTTTTAATTGATAAAAAGTCATCTAAAAAGCCAATAAAAGCATATCCTATAAAAACTAGCAAAACAATTCCCAAATTAGAAGTATAAGATATTTTTCCTGTTACTAATAAACACAAAGTTGCAATTACTGTTGGCAGAATAAAAATAAGTCCTCCCATTGTAGGAGTACCCTCTTTCTTTCGGTGTGTTTCTCCTACAAAAATACTTATTTTTTGTCTTACTTTTATTTTTTTTAAAATTGGTATTAAGATAAGTCCCAATATTGATGAACATAAAAAACCAATCATAATGGCGAAAATTGCTTTTGTTAAAAGTAGCATTTAAATCACTCCGTCTCTCTTGCAATAGTATATCACAAAAACGCTTACAATAGTCCAAAAAACTAAAACTTAGACATTTTTTTACAAAGATTCTACCATCTATATTTATTCAAACAAAAAAAGCAGAATTAAGCTGCCTTTCCTCTTCTTTCTTCACGAACTGCTACTTGCTCCCTAATATTTGGATAAATTTGCTTTATACTAGTAAAAGCAGATTGGCTATATATATTTGGATTTCTCATTAGTGCATCTGTTAATAATGGAGTTTCTTTTTTAAAGGAATCTTCCATCATTTTTTTCTCTTCTTCTAAATCAAATTGCCTCATTCTGTCATTATCAAGCTCTGTCTTTGAAACTAAATTCTCTCTTTCCTTTTCCAGTGCTGGATT
>CANRVM010000033.1 GCA_947643295.1 uncultured Mycoplasmatota bacterium | reverse complement strand
TATGATAGACAAAGATTAGTAAAGAAAAGGAATAGTAGAACTAGTAATATATTAATTGATATGATACTAGATAACTACTCTTTTTTTTATCGTTTTTTTTTTCACTTTTTGATATACTAGTAATGGTGATATTATGATAGAAAAGAGAATAGATGAACTAATAAAAATAATTAATGAGGCGGATTATAATTATCATACTTTGGATAATCCAACAATTACTGATCAAGAATATGACAAATACTTGAGAGAGCTTTTTGATTTAGAGGCAGAGTATCCTAAATTTGTAAGAGAAGATTCACCTACACAACATGCTGGTGGTAAAATTATTGACGGTTTTGTAAAAGTAGAACACAAAATACCTATGATGTCTTTAAGTGATGTTTTCTCTGAAAGTGAACTTATTGATTTTGATGAACAGGTAAAAAAGAAAATACCAAATCCAAGGTATGTGTGTGAATTGAAAATAGATGGTTTATCTGTTTCTTTATTGTATGAGGATGGTAAATTAGTAAGAGCAGCAACAAGAGGGGATGGAACTATAGGAGAAGATATTACTCATAATGCCAAGACGATAAAATCAATTCCTCTTCAGTTAAAAGAAAAAATTGATATTGAAGTTCGTGGAGAAATATTCATGAATAAAAAAACATTAGAAGAGGTAAACCTAGAAAGAATAAAAAATAAAGAACAACCTCTTCAAAACTGTCGTAATGCAGCAGCTGGATCCATTCGTCAATTAGATTCTAAAATTGCTGCGAAAAGAAAATTAGATGACTTTATTTATCATTTACCAAATCCAATTGATTATAATCTTTTTACACATCATGATGCGATAGAGTATATGAGAAAGTTAGGATTTAAAATAAATCCAAATAATAAGTTGGTTAATAACATAAAGGAAGTATTAAAATTTATTCAAGAAAAAGAAGCGATACGAGAAAGTCTTCCTTATGATATTGATGGTATTGTTATTAAAGTAAATGATATTGTAAGTCAAGAAAAACTGGGCTTTACAGCGCGTTATCCAAAATGGGCGGTTGCTTATAAGTTTCCAGCACAGGAAGTTTTGACTAAATTAACTAATATTATCTTTACAGTTGGAAGAACGGGACAGATTACTCCAAATGCTGTTTTAGAACCAGTTATTGTAGCTGGATCCACTATTAGTAGAGCTACTTTGCACAACGAAGATTATGTAGTGGCGAAAGATTTAAAAATTGGTGATATTGTTTCTATTCGAAAAGCTGGAGATGTCATTCCAGAAGTAGTGGAAAGGAAACTAGAGAGAAGAACTGGAATCGAAAAAGACTTTGAGATGATTGATACTTGTCCAATGTGTGGAAGTCATTTAGAAAAAAAAGAAGGACAAGTGGACTATTTTTGCTTAAACTTAGAATGTCCTGCGAGAAAAATAGAGGGATTAATTCATTTTGCCTCTCGTGATGCGATGAATATCGATGGTTTAGGGGAACGAATTATGGAGGATTTCTTTAACTTTGGATTTATTAAAAGAATTAGTGATATTTATAAATTAGAAAATCATAGGAGAGATTTAATTACTTTAGAAGGATATGGCGATAAATCAGTAGCTAATTTACTAGATGCTATAGATGATAGTAAAGATAATTCATTAGAAAAACTAATTTTTGGTTTAGGAATCCCACATGTCGGTGCTAAAACGGCCAAAATTTTAGCAAGTAATTTTAAATCATTAGAAAATTTAATGAGTAAAACAGAAGATGAACTTGTCAACATCCCAGATATTGGGGGGATTATTGCTAAAAGTATTACTTCCTATTTTTCTAATTTGGAAAATCAAAAAGAAATGGAACGATTAAAAGATTTAAAAATTAATATGAATTATTTAGGAAAAGAAATTATAGAAGATGAGAACTTTAAAGATAAATCTTTTGTACTTACAGGAACTCTAACGAAATATAGTAGAGAAGAGGCAAAAGAGATTATTGAATCTCTTGGTGGTAAGACAATTGATTCAGTATCTAAAAAAACTTCTGTAGTAATAGTTGGAGAAAAACCAGGCAGTAAATATGAAAAAGCAAAACAATTGGGGATTGATATTTGGACTGAGGATGACTTTACAGCTAAAATACAGTAATTATGTTTTCTTATTAATATAATTGACAAAAACTAGGAGAAAAGTTTATAATTATGATAGGAAATAATAGAATAGGATTGTGAGTATAATGGGAAAAAAAGGTAAAAGTGCAAATAAATATAGAAAAGTTGAAATTAGTCATGAGAATATTAAAAAAGAAAATTTTAAAGCGTATAAAGGTATAATTTTTTTCTCTCTTATTCTTTTGACAATTGTAATAGGTACTAGTTATGCTTTGTTTTCTACTGTAAGGACTAGTAAGAAAACAGTAGAAGTAGAGGCAGGTACTTTTAAAATTAGTTTCCTAGAGAGTAATTATATCGATTTAATAAATACATATCCTATGACTGATGAAGAAGGGCTAAATACACAAGGGTATCGTTTTACCATTACTAATGAAGGTACATTGAATGGAAAATATAATATTAGTTTAGAGGAAAGTGAAGAAAATACTCTAGATAAGAGTTATGTTAAATATAGTATCAAAGAAGGGGAAGGAACTTGGAGTACCCCAGCCTTATTATCCAATGGAACAATTCTTTTAGATAATAAGTTATTAAATAGTACAGATCATATTGATTATGAATTAAAATTATGGCTAGATGAATCTGCACCAAATGAAGTACAAGGGACAAAATACCAAGCTAAAATTGTGGTTAGTGCAACTCAAACAAATGCAAATATTGTAGATGTTGCTCAACCAATTATTAATCTTAATGGTGCAAGTATTATGAATATCGAGCAAAATACTAGTTTTACTGATCCAGGTGTAAGTAGTATACAGGATAATGAAGAAATTGATGTTTCTAGAGTAACAAAAAGATATGAGTATTTTGATGGTGTAAATACAATAGAAGTAGAGGCATTAGATACATCTAAAATAGGAACTTATTATATTTATTATGAAGTTTTGGATAGTAATGAGAATAAAGGATTAGCTATTCGAATTGTTAATATATTTAAACCCGATACTACTCCTCCAACAATTACAGTGGTGGGAGAGGCTTCTATTATATTAGATTATGGTGCAGATTATACTGACCAAGGAGCAATTGCTCAAGATAATGTTGATGGAGATTTAACCAGTAAAATAGTTATTGTTGGAGAAGTAAATACTCAAAAAGAAGGAACTCAAATTATTAAATATCTAATTATTGATAGTGAGGGGAATACAGCAAGTGCAGTAAGGACCATTATTGTAAAAAGAAAGTATGCTGATGTAAGTGGTAACTTTGTATTTAATAAGGATTTATCTGATGGAACTAAACAAGTATATGATATCAATATACAAAGTAGTAATACACCATTAACTTATGTTATTACATCGAGTGGAGAAGTTCCAAAAGAGGCTGATTATAAGACAATTGAAGAATTAGAAACAGAAGGTTCAGCAGAAGATGGTCGATTAATATTTAAAAGAAATGGAGACTATGTTATTTGGATTAAAGATAGCAAAGGAGAAATCATAAATAAGGAACTGAGTATTTATGGAATAGATATATCAAGACCGACTTGTAACATAGAGAGAATTTGGTATAATAGCTCTGATAAACTTATTTATGAGCAATTTAGAAGAAAATATGAATATTTTGAACCTACTATGATTATTAAAGATAAAGATAGTATAGGAGTAAATATTGAAAAAACTATAGAGATTAATTGTACAGATCCAGTAGGAATTCAAGAAAGTTATTTAACAGATCAATCTCTAACAGTAACGAATCCAGATGTATTAAAGATAATAGATATATCTGCACCAAGTGTTTCTCAAGCCGATGGTGGATATGATTATAAAGTTACAGTAAAAGGACTAAAAGTAGGGCAATCTAATATAGTATTAGCTGAAAATTCTATTTTTGATAAAGCTGGTAATGGTAATGAAGAAACAACAAACATAAAAGATTACATTGTAGGAGATATTGATACAGATATTGATGAAGCAACATTAGATTTTAGTGGGGAAACAACAAAAAAAATAAATGTAAGTGGTAGAAATTTAGGAAACGCTATTGAATTTATTTCAAGTGATGAAAATGTAGTTAAGGTTGAAAAAGATGGTGATAAGACAGCTACTAATGGTATTATGACAGCCGTAGCTCCTGGTTCAGCTACTATTACTGTAGTTGATTTGGGTAGTATGGCAAAAAAGATTATAAATGTAAAAGTAGTCAATACAGTTAACTTAACCTTTACAAAAGGAGAAGGCGTAGAGACTCTTACTTCAACTTCTCTGTCTTGTACAGCAGAAGATTCTATGGAATGTGAAATAACTTTACCATCTTTTACTGCAAAAGATGGATATGAAGCAATTGGGTGGAATACAGATGATTATGAAGGCGTAGGTACTCCTCCAGGTTCTACTATTAGTGTATCAAAAAGTGATACTTACTATGCTATCGCACTACCTCCTGCAAATTCTCATATTAAGGCGGCTTATACTTATAATGAAGAAACTGGTGCTGCTAACTATTGTGTGACAGGAGAAGAAGCTACTTGTCAAGTAAATAACTGTATTGAAACTCGAACAAAAGGAACTTGTCCAAGTGGTACTATCATTAAATATGCAGTAAATGACACTGAAGATAAAATATTCTATGTTCTTCATGATGATGGAAGAAGAATGGCTGCACAACAAAGGGAGAATACAGTTAAAAGTGCATGGTATGCAGCAGCAGCAGATAATACTCATGGACCAGTAACAGCACTTGATGCACTTGATACAGCAACTAGTGGTTGGACTAATGTAAGAAATCAAAAATACACAATGGGGACAACGGATTTCTTATCTCACTCTACTTTTGCTGGTACTCAATACGCAAGTATTTACACTCAATGTCATTCAGCTTCAACGATTGGAGCATGTAATATGAAAACGGGATACACAATGAATGAGAGAACTTCTAAGGCTAGGTTTATAACAGTGCAAGAAGCACGTGCAATAGGATGTGGACATGCCCCAGATAAGCCAAATTGTCCAATCTTTATGTATAATTATTTAAATGGTTCAGCTGAAAATGGTGGAACAGTAAATGATAATACAAATGGTGGATTTTATCATACTATGTCAGCATTTACTGGTACTCAACATGACTGGTATATGACATCGGGTGGATATTTCTCACAAATCGGTACAACAAATAATAACGGAATACGTGCAGTTATTGAAATTGATAAATAACAAATTAGAAAAAAGTCAATACTTTTCATTGGCTTTTTATTTTGGTATCATAGGTATGAGGTGTAAAAATGAATGAATTAATAATATCGGAAATTAGTAAAGATTTAAATATCAGTATGAAACAAGTAGAAGTGGTACTTACATTATTAAGTGAAGGAAATACGATTCCTTTCATCGCCCGTTACAGAAAGGAAGCAACAGGTGCTTTAGATGAAGAGGTAATACGTAAAATTAATGAAGTATATGAATATCAGGAAAATCTATTAAAAAGAAAAGAAGATGTTATTAGATTAATAGATGAAAAAGGACTTCTTACGGAAGAGTTGAAAACATCCATTCTTTCTTGTGGAAAATTAGTGGAAGTAGAGGATTTATATCGTCCATATAAAGAAAAGAAAAAAACAAAAGCAACAGAAGCAATTAAAAATGGCTTAGAACCACTTGCTAAGAAAATGATGTCTTTTCCAGTAAATGGTAGCTTAGAAAATTTAGCAACTCCTTTCCTAAACGATACTGTTAAAACAACAGAAGAGGCAATAACAGGAGCAAGCTATATTATTGCAGAATGGATTAGTGATAATGCCTATTACCGTAAATATATTCGAAATTTTATCTATAAAAATGGTGCTTTAGTATCCAAATTAAAGAAAAAGGCAGAAGAAAAAGATGTAAGTAAAACGTATGAAATGTATTATGATTATCAAGAAGTAGTAAAATATGCAAAACCTCATCGAATTATGGCAATGAATCGAGGAGAAAAAGAAGGTGTTCTATCAGTTAATATCGATTATGATACGGATAGAATTATTGAATTCTTAGAAAAGAAACTAATCAAAAATAAAGATAGTTTTATAGTGGATGTTGTAAAGTCGTCCATTGTAGATTCCTTAAAAAGATTAATACTACCTAGTGTGGAAAGAGAAATCCGTTCCGAATTAAAAGAAGTAGCAGAAGAAGTTTCAATTGAGAATTTTGCAACGAATGTAGAAAATCTTTTACTAACTCCTCCTATGAAAGAGAAAGTAGTGCTAGGTTTTGATCCAGCTTTTCGTACTGGTTGTAAATTGGCAGTTCTTGATAAAACAGGAAAACCTTTAGAAATCGCAGTTATTTATCCAACAGAGCCTCATAATAAAATAGAAGAATCGAAAAAGAAAGTTTTAGAATTAATTGATAAATACCAAATTGATATTATTGCGATAGGAAATGGAACAGCCTCTCGTGAGAGTGAAGCCTTCATTGCTGATGTAATTAAGGATGCCAAAAGAAACGTCTCTTATATTATTGTTAGTGAAGCAGGAGCTTCTGTTTATTCAGCATCAAAACTTGCAATAGAAGAGTTTCCCGATTTAACAGTAGAAAAAAGAAGTGCCATCAGTATTGGAAGAAGGTTACAAGACTCTTTATCAGAACTTGTTAAAATAGACCCAAAAAGTATTGGGGTAGGGTTATATCAGCATGATGTCACAGCAAAAAAATTAGATGAATCTTTAAATTTTGTTGTGGAAAAATGTGTTAATTCAGTAGGAGTAAATATTAATACGGCTTCCAGTAGTCTACTTTCTTATGTATCGGGTCTTACAAAAAGAGCAATTGATGCTTTACTTACTTTTCGCAATGATAATGGGAAATTTAAAAATCGTGAAGAAATTAAAAAGTTAAAAGGAATTACATCAAAGATTTATGAACAATCAATTGGATTTATTCGAATACTAGATGGAGAAAATGAACTAGATAAAACTTCAATTCATCCAGAAAGTTATGAAGCAACAATTAAATTATTAGCTAGTTTAGGATTAAGTACTAAAGATATTGGTAGTGAAGATTTAAAAGAAAAAATCAAGAACTTAAATATTACAAAGGCAAGTGAAGCATTAGAAATTGATAACTATACTTTAGAAGATATTGTAAAAGCTTTAATTTCCCCAGAAAGAGATCCAAGAGATGAAATGCCAAAACCAATCTTAAAAAGTGATGTTTTACATATTGAAGATTTACATGTTGGAGAAAAGTTGCAAGGAACGGTTCGTAATGTTGTGGACTTTGGGCTTTTTATTGATATTGGACTTCATAATGATGGTCTTGCTCACATATCGAAATTAAGTAAAGATTTTATTAAGCATCCATCTGATTTATTTTCAGTTGGAGATATTGTGGATTGTTATGTAGATGATATATCCGTAGAAAAAGAAAAAGTAAGCTTAAGTTTACTAGAAAGATAATTGATAAGAATCTGAATTTGTGATATTCTTAATATGTTGAAATCATATCAAAAAAGAAGGAGAGTAGTAAATGAGAACAAGAGGATTTGAAATAGCAAAAGGATGGGAAGATAAAGAAATTAACCTCCCTATTAGAAAGACAAAAAGAGCAGCAGCTTATGATGTAGAAGCAGCAGAAGATACCGTGATTCCTGTATTTCAACCAGGAATGAAGCCAACTCTTATACCAACAGGATTAAAGGCTTATTGTGCAGACGATGAATGGTATATGTTGGTAAATCGTAGTAGTGGTCCTAAAAAAGGATTATTAATGGCAAATGGAATTGGAATAATCGATGCCGATTACTATGAAAATGAAAGTAATGATGGGCATTTCTTCTTTCAATATTATAATACGACAGATAAAGATATTGTAATCAAAAAAGGAGATGCAATTGGTCAAATTATATTTATGAAGTATCTATTAGTAGATGATGATCAAGCAGAAGGTATTCGTACTGGCGGCTTTGGTTCTACTGATAAAAATTAAGTGCCTAATGGCATTTTTTTCTTTGGAAGAGGTTTATCAATCTTTATAATTATGATAAAATAAATAAAAGAAGGTGGTAACATGATATATTTAGATTACTCAGCGACAACTCCTGTGAATGAGGAAGTATTAGATACATTTATCAAAGTAACAAGAGATTATATTGGAAATCCGAATTCTCTTCATAAACTAGGAGTGGATTCTAAAAGACTAATAGAAGCTTCTACAAAACAAATTGCTTCTCTTTTAGGTGTGAAGGAAAAAGAAATTATTTATACAAGTGGAGCAACTGAGGCAAATAATCTTGCTATCAAAGGAGTATGTGAAAAGTATAAAAATAGAGGAAAACATATTATTACCACTAGACTGGAACATTCTTCTGTAACAGCACCTATTTCTTTTCTTACAAGATATGGATATGATGTTGATTTTGTGGAATTAGATGAGAATGGGTTGGTTACTATTGATAATTTAAAAAAAGTAATGAGAGAAGATACTATTCTAGTATCGATTTGTTCGGTAAATAGTGAGATAGGACTTATTCAAAACATAGAAGAGATTGGAAATTTTTTAAAAGATTACCCTAAGATTATATTTCATAGTGATATGACACAATCTATAGGTAAGCTAGAAATGAGTTTAAAAAATGTAGATTTAATTAGTTTCTCTGCTCAAAAATTTTATGGACTAAAGGGAGTAGGCTGTTTAATAAAAAAAGAAAATATCGCTTTAGAACCAATCATTAATGGTGGTAAATCGACAACAGTTTATCGAAGTGGTACACCTGCAGTTGCTTTAATTGCATCACTTGCCAAAGCCTTAAGATTAGTTTTTGTGGATAGTCAAAAAAGATGGAAAGAAGTAAAAATGTTAAATGAGTATTTAAAAGAAAACATACAAAATATAAAAGGAGTTCATATCAATAGTAATTCTTACTGTAGTCCTTATATTTTAAATATTAGTATAGAAAATATTAAATCAGAAGTGATGCTTCACGCATTAGAAGAGGAAGATATTTATATTTCAACACAAACGGCATGTTCAAGTGGTAATTATTCACAAGCTATCCTTGATTTTACAAAAAAGAAATCTTATGCAGAAAATAGTCTTAGAATTAGTCTTAGTTATCTGACAACAAAAGATGAGTTAACGAAATTCTTAGAAATATTTCAAAAGAAAATGAAGGAGTTAGATTTTAGTGAAGGTAGTTAAAATAACCGCATTATGGTGTAGTGCATGTCTAATTATGAATAAAAGATGGGATGAAGTTTTAAAAGAAAAAAGGATAGAAACAGTTTCTTTAGATATCGATATGAATGAAGAAGATGTAACAAAATATGAAGTTGGAGATGTTTTACCAGTATTTATCTTTTATAAAGAAAATAAGGAAGTTAAACGTATCGTTGGTGAGAAAACAATAAGTGAATTACTTTCTATTATAAAGGAAGTGGAAGAGAAAGTATGAAAAAATTAATTCAGTATTTATTCACAATTCTTATTACTTTTATGATTTTTTCTAATGTTTCTGCAAAAGAACCAGTAAAAATATATTTTTTTCATGGGAATGAATGTCCTCATTGTAAAGAAGAAGAGAAATATTTGGAAAAACTTGAAAAAAAGTATGAAAATTTGAAAATAGTAAAGTATGAAGTATGGAATCACAAAGATAATGCCTTTTTAATGAAAAGAGTAGCACAAAAATTTAATATTAATGCAAATTCTGTTCCTCTTACTATCATTTCTTCTACAGTCATATCTGGCTTTTCCGATTCAACAAAAACAAAGATTGAGCGTGCAATTCATTTTTATCAAGAAAATAAAAAATATAATAAAGATTATGTTAAACAAATAAAAGATGGAACTTATGAAGGAGATAGCATAACTGATCAATTTCTAGAAGAGGATAAAAAAACAGATGAAAGCTCTACTGTCAAAGTACCAATGCTTGGTAAAATTAATATGAAGAATGTTTCCCTGCCAACAGCTGCATTTATTATTGGTTTTATTGATGGTTTTAATCCTTGTGCAATGTGGATTTTGTTATTCTTAATTAGTATGCTTTTAGGTCATAAGAACAGAAAACAAATGTGGATTTTAGGGATTACATTTTTACTTACCTCAGCAGTTGTATATATGGCCATTATGCTATCTTGGTTTCAGGTTGTAATTAGTGTTATGGCATCTGTTATTTTTCGTAATATCATTGCAATAGTGGCTTTAATAGGAGCACTCATCAATTTAAAAGGATATTTTATAAGTAAAGATAGTGGTTGTGAAGTAGTAGATGATAAAAAACGAAAGAAGGTAATTGCAAAAATAAAGGAATTTACAAAAAAGAAAAGCCTATTCTTATCCCTTGTTGGTGTTATTAGTTTGGCAATTAGTGTGAATGTAATAGAACTTGCTTGTTCTGCAGGTCTTCCTCTTGTCTTTACTCAACTCTTAGCACTCAATGAAGTATCTAATTTAGGAGCATTTTTCTATACTTTGATTTATATTTTTTTCTTTTTAATTGATGATATTTTAATATTTTCAATAGCCATGATAACTTCGAAAGTCACTGCATTTTCAACGAAATATACAAAGTATTCGCATCTAGTTGGAGGACTTATTATGTTATTAATTGGCTTCCTTTTACTACTAAAACCTGAGTGGTTAATGCTTAATTTTTAAATTTCTCTAGTAATATTTGAAATTTTATTATATAATTGATATAAGAATAGAGGGTGATGATATATGGATGGTAGTGAAAAAATAGTGATAGTTTCTAAAAATAATGAGGAACAAGAGGTAGAAATAGTTACTTATTTAAATAGTAAAGATAGTATGAATCAATACTTTGTTTATTCAAAGGGTGAGAAGCAACCAAATGGAGATATGATTATTTATATTTCTAAATTAGTCTCTGAGGATGGTACA
>CANRVM010000032.1 GCA_947643295.1 uncultured Mycoplasmatota bacterium | reverse complement strand
ATTTAAGGTAAGATAGTCCTTACCTCTTTTCTATTTCTTTTGACTGAACTGTAACTAAACTCAATGTAAAAATGACTCCCTCTCTTGACTATTGACTCAGCATCTAATAATTTTTTTAAAGCTACTGAAAAGACATCTTCTGAATTGTTCTAAAGTATAATCTTTTCTAGCCTCTAACTCTTCGTTTAATTTTGCTAATACATTCATTACTTATTCCCCTCTTTAATGTTTTAGATTATACTATAAAATTAAATTTTGTGCAAGATATTTTACTAATTTAGTCGCCTAACATTTTACTAATTTAGTCGCCTAACATCTCTAATTAATAACAAAAACTAGCTTTCTATATTTTTAATTAATTCTTTAAGAACACTGATAAAAGCACCTATATGAGACCCATCTACAAATCCATGATGAGCCATAATCATTACATCAATATAACACTTATCTTTTTCAATCATAAATTGATCCCAAATTACTTGTGGAATGGTAGTATCTTTATCAAATGGTGTTACACATCCAGTAAAGTTAAACCATGGTTCACAGGAAAGCCAAACAACACCTTGGTTTTTACTATCTATGGATTTGTTTGTTTTAAAAAAGGTATCTTGAACCAAGTTAAATTCTTTAATGAATTCTTGATAATTATCTTTAATATCACAGACAAAAAATCCAATATTCCCACCTTTAAACATCTGAGTATAACTTGGAAATAATCTGTCATAATAATATATTTTACCATCTTCATATCGATATTTAAATGCATCCACTTGATTCATTGCTAATGTTACGTAGTATCCAATCGTCGCATAAACATTTTTGTTTTTTTTACAAAAGTGATACAAGTTGGTAATATCAAGTTTTATGGTTACAAAAGAAAATGGATTTGTTCTAGCATGATATAGTTCAAATAAATCTTTTCTGTTAAAGTTTTGTACTTCGTTTCTCATCTTAATCCCTCTTTCTATCTCCCTTATTATATAAAAACAGGTAAAGTCTGTCAATTAAAAAAAGAATAGCTATGAAAACTATTCTCATACCTTATTTAGGTTATAAATCATCGATAAATAGATTTAGTAAATTATTATTTATAGTCTTTTTCCTAACTGTTCTTATAATCATTTGATAACTTTCTTTCTGATTTTAGCTAATTTTATTTCTACTATACTTCATATATATTTATTTCACCATTTTTAGGAACATAAATTGATAAGTCATCATTTTCTGGTAATTTGTTAAAATCGAAGTATATTGCTCTTAGCACCCCCCCATGTGCTACAATTAATATATTTTTATCTTCATTCTCTTTTATCACTTCATCTAAAAAATGATGAACTCTTTTAAATAGAGTTGGTAGATCCTCAAATTTTTCATCATCCGATTTATAATTATAGTCAAAGAATAGTTCTTTTCCAAAACCTTCTTTGGATAAAATCTTTCCATCCAAATTTCCTAAAGTTCTTTCAATAAGTCTATCATCATAAATTACAGGGATATTTTTATCATTGATTATTTCACAAGTATGTTTTGCTCTTAACATAGGTGAACAATATATTACATCATAGTTATTATTCTTCATTAGCTCTTTTGTTTCAATTGCCTGAGAAATACCAATCTCATTAATGTCTTCATTTAAAGTGCCATTGTAAATTCCCTGTGCATTGGCATCCGTTAATCCATGTCTAATTGCATATAATTTCATTCATCGTCTTCCTTTTACTGAAACTATTTTACCATAAGAAACGCCAAAAAACAAATAACAGAAGAATAAAGATAGATCCTTATCCCTCTTCTCCAAAAACTTTCTTATTTCTCATTTTCTTAAAGTTTTTGTTATAACAGATCTACGACTTTCAAAACATTTGCATATTTTAGGAACATCATAAAAGACACCATTTTCCTTTTCCGTGGATAAAACGATTTCTTTTAGTTTATCACTATCCAATATTTCGTAGTATCTTATAAAATTATCAATAGAGGAAGAATCAGCAGTATTTAAAAAATGATGAATAATATCATCTAGAGTCTTTTCTCTATCATAATCACTTACTATAAGTGATGGATTTGCTAGATTAAAACTCTACTTTCCATCGTACATAGGAGCTAGTTTGGCACCAAAAGTTGAATATAAAACTTTCCAATTAGGGCTTTGTCTATCACTGTAGCCTACTATTACATCAAACGAAAAAATACTATTTAATTTTTTCATCATCATGGAAGAATCTTCTTTAAATGTTTTCTTTAAAAAAATAGAAAGATCTTCTAGATTGTTAAAACATTCCTCATTAATAGAACCAACGTTTCCTATTTCATGTTTTTTCTTATACTCTGAAATAATGTCATAACCATCCTTAAAGTTTGTTCCATCATCGATAAAATTCTTACTGATGATATACTTTTTATTATTTCTGATTGCAAGTTGATACGAGACACTTTCTATTTCTAAGTATTCTGCAATTTTACTAATAATCAATTCGTAAAAATTGGGTGTCCATCGAAGATAATAGATTTTTTCTTGATACTCATAATATTCATCATAGTACTAGTTATTTACCTTTACTTT
The DNA here is from genome assembly GCA_947643295.1 of uncultured Mycoplasmatota bacterium. The sequence goes on along the minus strand of CANRVM010000032.1, from coordinate 8,599 downwards.
TTGGTAGTTTGTTAAATCAACCATCCTTACCACCTCACTTAATCTTATATTATAGAACCACTGTCTTTTACAAAAAAAGAAAAAACTACTAATATCCATTAGTAGCCAAAACCATATCGTTTTACTTAGTCCATATTTTCTAACTTTGTTAACATTTTACTTGCTTTTTCTTTTGCCATCATTTTCATATCTTCTATAGCTTCGGGATTATTCTTTTTATACATCATATAGGAAATTGCTCCTACTCCCATTATGGTAGCCATTGTCAACATCTTCTTAGTATTCTTTTTCATCCAATCACCTCATTTTAGAAAACATGTAGTACTGAATGTACCATTACTATTATTTTCTAAATTATTTAATTTATACCATTAATTAAAAATTCTTTTAAAGAAGTTCTTCGAATATCCGAATTCGTATTTTCTAAAGCATTTACCAAAGCTTGATATTCTCCTACTAAATATAGTTTTCTCTTACTTCTAGTAATTGCAGTATAAATTAATTTTTTATAAAGCATTTTTCGGTATTCTAAGACAAGTGGAATAATAACAATATCAAATTCTGATCCTTGAGATTTATGAATACTAATTGAATAAGCAAGTTTGAACTTATGAAAAGAAGATGGTGTATACTTCACAATATTTCCATCAAAATCAATATAGACTTCTTTATTTGGTTTCGTATTAATTTTAGAAATAGTTCCAATATCTCCATTATAAACATTATCATCTGGCATATTGGAAAGTTGGATAACTTTATCCTTTTCTCTAAAGATAATTTCTCCAATCTCGATTTCTTTTTTTGAATGATTTTTTTCATTAAAAATATTTTTTAGTTCTTGATTGATTCGATCAATTCCATTATAAGTTTTATAAACAGGAGCTAAAATCTGTATATCTTTATAGCTTTTATCTTTATATGTATCAGAAAGTAAAGCTATTTCTTTTACTACCTCACTACTTTTACATTCAATAAAAGTCAAATCATTACTTACATTAAATAAATCTTTATTTAGACTATTATTTTTAATATCATAAGCTAAAGTAATGATATTAGAATCATGTCCTTGACGATATAATTCTTTTAAAGAGGCTACATTTAATTGGTGACTGCTAATCATGTCATGTAAGATTTGTCCTGGCAATTGATCATAATCTCCTACTATAATTATTTTAGTAGTTGCATGTAATCCTTTTAATAAATTACTAAATAAAACCGTATCAATCATACTAGCTTCATCAATTAAAATAAATTTCACATTACTTTTATTATACTCATTTACTTGAAAAGTATTATTATCTTTATTCCATTTTAAAAACCTATGAATTGTAGATGCTGTATGACAGGTTGCTTCACTCATTCTCTTTGCCGCTCTGCCTGTTGGCGCTAAAAGGGCAACTTCTTCTTCCATTTTTTTATGATCAAATTGATTCATTTGTTTATAAAGTTCTAATATCGCTTTCATAATCGTGGTTTTTCCTGTACCAGGACCTCCTGTGATAATTAATAGCTTCTTTAAATAGGCGTCGATAATTGCTTTCTTCTGCTCCTCATTGTAAGTAATTCCAAAAAAATTTTCTAAACTTTCTACCATAGTATCTACATTTTTACGATTCATATCTTTTTCATGATTTAATAAAGTAAGTCTTTTGGCAATTAATGACTCAGCCTGATATAACTCCATTAGATAATAGCGATTATCAACTCTTTTTATTTTTAAATCTTTTTCTAAAATATCTAATCTTTCTTGAAACAAGTCTTCTAAAATTACAACCTTTAATACTTTTACTACATAAGGATATAATTCTTCTTTATAAAAATAAGTATGTCCAAAATTATTGGATAATTCTTCTAATACATATAATATAACAGCATCAATTCGAATTACCTCGTCTTTTTTAATTCCCTGCTTTATCGCAATTACATCAATTTTCTTAAAATACATATCAAAAATATCATCGATTAACTGATAAATATTATGATCGATTACTTCTATTGTTTTTTCTTTATATTTATTATATATTTTCATACTATCTTTCGTGCCAAATCCAAGTTTATTTAAATAAATAATTGTCTCATAACTAGATTCATACTCTACTAATTTTTGATGAAGTTCTGTAACATTTTTGGAAGTAATAGTAGGAATTAGCATAAGATTAGATGGATTTTCTAAAATAACTTTAAAAGTATCTTTCCCTAAAACACTTTCTATTTTTTGCGCTTTTTTTTCTCCAATTCCTTTAAATAATCCAGAAGATAAAAAAGAAACTATACTATTTTTTTCTTCTGGAAGTAATCTCTCATATCGCTCTACTTGAAATTGCTCTCCATATTTCACATGATTTACCAGTTGCCCATAAAATATATAGTGGTCTACTTCATTTAACTCATGAAAGTAGCCAGTAAAAGTAATATCATGGTCTAGATAAGTCTCTAAAGAATCAGAATTTACTTCTACTACTTTAAATAGTCCTATAATATAACCTGTATCACTTTGAAAGATATTTTTCTTGTATTGTCCTTTGATATAAACCTCACTCATTCGACTTCTCCTAACATATAAGGATAAACTATTTTTGTTAACTTAACTTTATAAAAAGTATTTTGTTTTAATTTCTTTTCTACTTTTACATGTAAATAGTTAGAAGTATGACCAGAACTATAGCTATCTTTACTATTTTCTATTAAAACATCTACAATCTTATTTAAAAATTGATTCATATACTTTATTTCTAAATCTTTAGAAAGCGCTAATAATTCTTGTGATCTTTTTTTCTTTTCTAAATCCGATACAATGTTTTTAAACTCTTCTGCTTTCGTACCATTTCTTAAAGAAAATGGAAAAACATGGATTTTTGAAAATCCTATTCTTTTGGCATTTTCAAGAGTTTCTTCAAATTGACTTCTCTCTTCGGTTGGAAATCCAACAATAATATCTGTAGTAATTGAAATGTTTTTTCGAATACTTCTTATTTTTTCTATCTTTTTCCGATAATACTTTATATCATATTTACGATTCATCATTTCTAACACTTTATCTGATCCAGATTGAAGTGGGATGTGTAAATGATCTACAATAATAGAACTCTTTTCTAAAACAGATAATACTTCATCTGTTAATTCTGTTATTTCAATAGAAGAAATACGCAGTCTTTTTAAGCCATCTATCTTTATCAGTTGTTTTAATAATTCAGAAAAATGATAAGATTTATCCTTACCATAATTTCCAGTATGAATACCAGTTAATACTACTTCTTGATAACCATTGGATACCAAATCATGAACTTCCTCTATTACTTTATTTATATCCTTACTTCTGCACTTTCCTCGTACATAAGGAATAATACAATAACTACAATAATTCTCACAACCATCTTGGATTTTTACAAAAGCTCTTGTTCTACCTATAAAGTTTTTGATTTGCATATCTTCAAAATCCGTATAACAATAATCGTATAAATTTCGAATTTTTTTCTTCTTTTGCATATAGTCATGAATCAAATCAACAATTTTTGATTTATCCTTATTACCAATTACAATATCTAATCCTTCTATATCAAAATTTTTATTTGCCTCCATAAAACAGCCCATCGCAATAACACAGGCATCTGGATTTCTCCTAATGGCACTACGAATCATCTTACGGCTTTTTACATCGGAAGTATTAGTAACTGTACAAGTATTGATAATATAAACATCACAAATATCATTAAAATCACCAATTGTAAAACCAGCTTCATTTAATTTAGTAATAACAAAATCACTTTCATAAGCATTGACTTTACATCCTAATGTTAATATTCCTACTTTCATACTACTACCTCACATTTCTTGTCTATTATACCACTCCAAACTACTAGTGAAAAGAATTATTCAAAATAAAAAATATCTTCTTCTTTTACTCCATATTTGTTCGCTAAAGAAAGTATTTTCTCTTTAGATAAAATATCCATATCATATCCTATTTTTTTTAATTTTTGGTAACTTTCAATCACTTCTTTAGGCACTTTCTCTTCGACTTGTATTCCGAATTGAGGATAGAGAACCATTCTTTGGATATTACCTACTAAAACGGAAACTAGTATCTTTCTTTCTGTTGGATTTTTGCCTTGCAGATTTTTAAAAAATTCATCAAAAGAGAGATTCTTTGAAGTAATTATAATCTCTTTTTCAGGAAATACTTTCTTCGCTGTGTTTAATATTCTTCTTTCATAAGCTTTATTATGAACAACTAAAATAGATTGTACATTCCAATGATTATTTTCCATGACTTTTTTAGAAAACAAAAAGTTTTCAGTTGTATTACTACTTTCTTTTTCCAGATAAATATCTGCCTCTTTTACGCCCTCTTTTATGGCTATTTCTTTATAAATAACTGCTTCTTGTTTTTGAAATTTATCTTTTGTTATTTTACCATATCCACCAGCAAAAATGATTTTATTAGAAAAACCTTTCTTGTACAATTCACTACAGACAATAGGAATATCTAGATTACTACATCCACAACCTATTATCACATCACACTTTTTAATTTCTTGGTTTAAACTCATATAACTAAAAATAGTTTTTAGCGATTCATAAGTAAGATTAAAGTCCATTTTATCACTCTCCCATTATATTATAGCAAAAACTTACAAATGTTTGGTAAAAAAATAGTTAATGATAAAACACTAACTATTTTTTTTCTATTTATCTTACAAATTTTGATTTATCAAGCTCAATAACAGGACGAACACCCCTTAATAAATTATGAATGTTATTTCTAGCTAGTCTTCCTTGTGAATATATCAACCAAGCCCAATCAGTAACTGCAGCAGAACTCATGGTGGCATAATTTTCTTGAGTAGCTGGTTCTTCATTTGTACATCCATGTGCAGAACATTGTTTTGAATAATTATACATCCAGATTGGACATGACCCATTTTGTTCTAGACATCCTACATTGGATGCTTCTTGAGCTGTAATGATTCTAGCCTTTGCAGTTTTTTCAGGCCAATTATAAGAAATCTTATTACAATGAACAACATGTGATGAATCCACCCAACAATCCGTATTGGCATTACCTAAAAACTCAGTAGTTCCCATTGTATAATGAATGCTATTAACATAATCCCAGCTATTAGTAATCCCTTCTATTGCACTTATAACACGGGTTGGTCCATCAGCTACTGCCTGATTTGAATCATTCCAATTCACAGCAATAAAAGCATCTTCACTGCTTTTCAAATTTTCGCGTGATTGCAAAGTAAGTTTATCGCCATCATCATGTAATACATGGAAATAATAAACATGATTATTCAAAGAATCTACTCGACGTTCATCTGGATAAGTACTTTTAACAGCATACTTGAATATCGTTCCAGAAGCACAGTTACCACTATCTTTATAACAAGTCGTAACTTCACAAGTTTCCTCTTCTCCAGTTACACAATAGTTTGCTGCTCCAGCTGTTTGATTATAAGTATATGCAGCTTCAAAAACTGGTCCTGTTACTGGATAAAATGTGGTATCTTCTGTTAAAGTGAATTCATAACCACCTTGTACTGCTGTTTTGTCTGTACTCCATCCTGCCCATCGATAGTGTTCATCAGCAGCAAGACTATTTCCAAGTTCAACATTACAACTCCTGTTATCATATTCTGTGGTACATGATTGTGTAGTAGACGCTAAGTTAGACATTCCTTCTATTCCATCTTGCGTCATAGTAGCAGTGATTGTTTTTCCGAAAACATTAGCTTCTTTTGATTGATGGAAAACTGTATTTTGGTTTTGATCAAATATTTTCTTAGAAGGAAGAGACACAAATCCTTTCCAATCGTATTCACCAGACCAAGAATCATGATATGGAGTAGCATTAGCTTCTAGTTCATATTGACAAGTAAGTATCCCATTTTGAAAATCACAGCTAGTTGAATTTATTTTGAAATATTCATATTTAGTAGATCCACTAGTAATGAAGTGACTTACAATATCTATTCTTTTCCAGTGTCTACTAGCCCAGAACCTTCATCTGAACAAGTTAATGTTATATTAAATCTATCTCCTACTGTATAACTATCCTGTAACTCACTAAAAGTACATACTGGTGCGATATCATCTATCCATACAGCATATAACTTCACTACTGCTCCTTCTGTAGTAGACAAGTTGGATACTTCAGATCCATCTGCATAAGTTCCTGTTGTTGCTGCTGGATCTGTAGACCATCCTTTAAAACTGTATCCTCTTTTCTCTATTCCTAGCGCTTCTTTTGTCGTTAAAGTAATTGCAGTACCTACTTGGGCCCCGCTTTCTCCTACTTTTTCGCCTTCACTATAGTATTCAATTTTATAGGAATTTGCAACCGCATTAGCATAGAATGTAGTGGTATTTTTTGTTAATATAAGACTCATATTCCCAGTGGTATCATTTTCTGTTTCACTATATCCTACACTAGTATATCCAATTTTTGGAGTAACAGTTGGTGCTGCAACACTACAACTATTTTCTCTTTCTGCTCCATTATAGCTTGGATTAACCTTACAAGTAGCACTCGATTGTCCCACCCTAGTAACATTAGCTCCTACTTCAAAATTAGCTCTATAGGTAATATCATTATCATTTGCCGTTTGAGCATAGAGTGTTCTATTACTAGAAATCTGTTTTGCCTCACCTGCATTCCAATTACTTTCATGAACATTTTCACTCGTTGAATACCCTATTACTCTTGGTGTATTATCAGATGCTTCAATACTTGGTGAAGTTACTTCACAACTTTTTGCTTGTGCTTCTCCATTATAAGTCACACCTATTCGACAACTACTAGTTACTGTATTATTAGCATCTCCTCCTAAAGATTTTGCTCCATTTCGATAAAATGTTACAGTATAATCCTTTGCATCACTTTTGGTTAATGCATAATAGGTTTTATTTTCATTAATTGTAATTGTTACTGTTCCTGGAGTAATTTGCCCTGTCGTTGCTTCTTTATCTTCGTTAAATCCTATTATATTTGGTGTTTGTGAAGAAGCTGTAATAACAGGTACAGTCACTTCACAATTATCTATTGGTTCTCCAGCACTGTTTGTATGAATTTCACAAGATTTTGTAATATCACTGCTTTTTCCATCAAGAGCAGTTGCACCATTTAATTTAAACGTTGCTGTTATCGTAGTTGCATCCTTTTTTACGATTGGATAAAAGATAGAAGGTCCATTTATTTCTACTTTACTTCCTGGAGTAATTCCTGTAGTTGCATTACTATCTGTACTCCATCCTATCACTGTATATCCACTTTCTGCATTAATTTCTGGTAAAGTGAAATCACAACTTGTTTTTATTGGCTCATTATTATAAGTATCCTCAACCTTACAAGAAGACTGATCTACACTACCAATACTTTCTACTCCCTCTACATTATCAATAAGGGTTACTTGATGAGTAGCTCCAATTTTCTTTACAATTGGATATAGCGTTGATTTATCTTTTGAGATATCTGCTTTTTCTTGTTCTCCTTCATGAGAGTTTTCTTCTGTGCTCCATCCTACAAACTCATAACCATCTTTTACTACTACCTCTGGCAAGCTTATCTGACAAGTAGTCTGTTTATTTTCTGTTAGATTACAAGTATTATTTGTAATAGTTCCTATTGATTCAATCTTATCATTGGTTTCGAATGTTGCTTCTACTGGAACTGTTACATGTACTGTAATTTCTTCTTTTTCTCCATATGGATCTGTTTTTGTGATAACTGCATATCCTGGTCCTATGACTTCAATGTTTCCTTCTTCATCTACTTTCACAACATTCCAATCACTACTTGTATATGTATATTTTTTTGGATCCTCTCCATCTTCTATTGGTACTTTTTCAACAGATTCTGGTGTTAGTTCCATTTCACTTTTTGTTATTGGTATATTTTCTTGTTCTGTCTCTACTCTTATTTTTGTATAGAAAATAGTATCCATATTCTCAGAAGTGGCATCAATATCCATCCATACCTTTAAAAGATAGGTGTAAGTGGTTTTCCCTGATATAACTCCAGTATCTAGTATTCTATTTGGATTTGAGCCTATTTCTGGAAGCAATCCACTACTAAGTTCTACGCCATCTCTTTCTAGACTATATTTCACAGCAGAGTCTTCCATTCTTTTTTCTCCAACATTTAAATCCAAATCATCAAGATAAACCGTATACTTACTATTCTTGTTACCTCGATTAATTAATTTAAATTGATAGCCTTCTTGTTCTCTTCCTTTAGTATCAGAGGTAGGAACTACATTTTCCATATTAATTCCATTCGATGCTTCATCATCTAATATTAAATCTAGTTTCCCTGCATGTATCACTTGGTTCGATTCACTTACAACGGTTACCTTCAACCATGCATACGTTCCTCCTAATAATAGAATTACTACCAACAAAATACTAAACACAATGATTGTCTTCTTCTTACTATTCATATTAATACCTCACATTACCTAATATTATTATTTATCCTATTAATATAGTATACTATAAATGATAGTAGTGTCAATATACAAATCATTTGCTTTTTTTATTGAGTGTAGAGTTACAATAGATGTGAAACAATTCTATATAAAAAAGTGAATCAAGTCGT
>CANRVM010000031.1 GCA_947643295.1 uncultured Mycoplasmatota bacterium | reverse complement strand
TTTAAAATTAGCTGAGAATGATGAAGTTACTACTGAAAAAAAAGGAGAAGATTCTTATTATAAATTGTTAGAGTTATTAGATCCAGTTCTAGAGAAGTATACATTAATTAATGAGGATAAGAAAGAAATAGATACGAAAGAAAAAAGAATTTATGCACCTAGTGTGGTTTCTGTTGTGGATGGAAAGGCTGTGGAACTAGAGAGTGGAATTAGTGAGGAACAAACAGATAGTTATATGAAACTGACAGAGAAAATGAAAAAAGATACTTACCATAAATTCAAATGTTCTATTGAGTGTGTATTAGAAAGTAGTACAACTTGTTCAAATAAGAATAGTTGTTAAAAAATGATAGGATAGAAGAATATGGAAAGATATAAAGAAATAGAGAGAAGTATTATAAAAAAATTCCGTAAAGATATTTGGTCAAAGTTTGTAAAGGCAGTCAAAGAGTATGAACTTATTTCCGAAAATGATAAAGTGATGGTATGCATTAGTGGTGGTAAGGATTCTTTTTTACTAGCAAAATGTATGGAAGAATTACAAAGACATGGAGATTTTTCATTTGAGGTGCATTATGTCGTGATGGATCCTGGATATAGTGATAAGACTAAAAATTTAATTCGGGAAAATGCTCATATTCTAAATCTTGAGATTGAGTTCTTCTCCTCTGATATTTTTGATATTGTGGATCAAGTTGATAGGAGTCCTTGTTATTTATGTGCTAGGATGAGGAGAGGTTGTCTTTATAAGAAAGCTCAGGAGATTGGTTGTAATAAGATAGCATTAGGGCATCATTTTGATGATGTGATAGAAACCACCTTGCTTTCGATGTTTTATGGAGCAGAGGTAAAAACGATGATGCCAAAATTGCATAGTGATCATTTTGAGGGACTGGAACTGATAAGACCGCTTTATTTAGTAAAAGAACAAGATATTATTGCTTGGAAAAATTTTAATGAACTAACCTTTATTAATTGCGCCTGTAGATTTACAGAAAATATAGAAAAATTAGACGATGGTACTAGTAAAAGAGAAGAAATCAAAAGATTAATTGATAATATGAGAAAAATCAATAAAAATGTAGATTATAATATATTTAAAAGTCTAGATAATGTAAATCTTGATTGTATATTAGGGTTCCATAAAAATCATAAGAAAACAAGCTTTATAGATGAATACGATAAATAATACTACGAAAAGTCTACAAAATTTGTAGAAAGAATACGATATGATAAACAGGAGGTGCTGTTATGTTAGAAATAAAAAATATTGTTGTTAACATAAAAGAAGAAAAGAAACAAGTAATCCATGATTTATCTCTTACCATAAAAGATGGAGAAGTTCATGCAATTATGGGACCGAATGGAACTGGCAAATCGACACTTTCAAAAACGATTATGGGGCACTATAGATATGAATTAGTAGAAGGTGATATTTTATGGAATGGAGAATCTATTGTTAACCTAGAAGTAAATGAAAGAGCAAAAAGAGGTATTTTTCTTGGAATGCAAGATCCAACTGTTATTGATGGAGTCACAAATAGTGAATTATTAAAAAATGCCAAACAAGAAATAACAGGGGAGCATATAAATTATTTTGATTTTATTAAGACAGTGGATACTTCTTTAAAAAATCTAGATTTAGAAGAGAGTATGATTCATCGACATATTAATAAAGGTTTTTCAGGTGGAGAAAAGAAAAAAAATGAGATATTACAACTAAAAGTATTAAAACCTAAGTTTATTATCTTGGATGAAATTGATTCTGGATTAGATGTAGATAGTCTTCGAATTGTATGTGAAAATATTAATGAGTACTTAAAAGAAAATAAAGAAACTTGCGTTTTAATCATTACCCATTATCCAAGAATTTTAGAGTATATTAGACCTGACTATGTTCATATTATGAATCAAGGCACAATAAAAAAGACAGGAACGATGGAACTTGCAAAAGAAACAGAAAAATTAGGATATAGTAGTATAAATGATATAAGAGAGAATGATTCTAATGAATAAAATAGAAGTAAAAGAAGAAGTTATCAATATAGAGAATGATACTAAGAAACATATAGAAAAGGTATCCGATTGTGATATGAAAACCATCTATAATGTTGGTAGGAATGGAGTTTTAGTTGTTTATCAGTATGGAATTAATAAGAGTAATATAGTAGAAATTAACTTAAATGGAGAAAATGCAAAGGTAGAATTCCATTATAATATGATTAATTATGATTCTAATATCTATCAAATTACAGTGAATCATAATTATTCAAATACAGAAAGTAATATTTATAATCATGGATTAAATGTCTTTAATAATCATCTTAGATTTGATATCAATGGAATCGTAAAAAAAGAGAGTAAATCCTGTATTTGTAATCAAGAAAATCAAATTATTAATTTAAAAGACGGCAAGAGTACAATACTTCCTAATCTTCTTATTGATAATTATGATGTGATATCTAGTCATTCTGCTTTTATTGGTAAATTTCAAGAAGAGTTACTATTCTATTTAATGAGTAGAGGAATTTCAAAAAAAACTAGTTATAATTTGTTGATAAAAGGTTTTTTAGTAGATAGCGATAGTAGTAATAGTAATCTTTTAAAATCATTCATGAAACAGATAGAAAAAATATAAGAAGGTGATAATATGAATCGTGATGATTTTCCCGTTTTAAATCGAGATTTCATATATTTTGATAATAGTGCTACTACATTAAAGCCAAAATGCGTTGTGAATAAAATGGTAGATTATTATTTAAAGTATACATCTAATATTCATAGAGGGGATTATGATAATGCTATAAAAACCAATGAGGAATATGATCATGTTAGAGATATTGTAAAAGATTTTATTCATGCGAAAGATAGTAAGGAAATTATCTTTACATCAGGGACAACAGAATCTTTAAATATGATTGTATTTGGATTTTTTAAAAATGTTCTAAAAGAAAATGATGAAGTTTTACTAACCATGGCAGAGCATGCCTCTAATATTCTTCCTTGGCAGGTGTTAGAAAAGGATGGATATGGTAAAGTAAAATACATTCCGTTAGATGAAAATCATGAATTAACAGTGGAAAATGTAAAAAAATCAATTACTAGTAATACGAAAGTAATTTCTATCGCACATATTTCTAATGTAGTTGGGGATATTAGAGATATTGTAGAAATTGGTAAAATATGCAAGGAAAGAAATATTTATTTTGTAGTAGATGCTGCCCAAAGTGTGTCTCATATTGAGGTAGATGTTATGAGTGCCAATGTTTCTTTTTTGGCTTTTTCAGGACATAAAATGGTAGGACCCACTGGAGTCGGAGTACTTTATGGAAAGAGTGAACTTTTAAAAGAAATGTTACCATTAAAATATGGTGGAGGAATGAATCAAAGCTTTGAGATTGATGGTTCTTATCTTTTAAAAGATGCTCCTATTAAGTTTGAAGCAGGAACTCCACCTATTGCGGAAGTGATTGGTTTAGGTGAGGCCATAAGATTTATTCAAAGTATTGGGGTTTCTAAAATCCATGAGCATGAATACAGTCTTAAAAAATATTTAGTAGATAGACTAGAGGATATTCAAAATATCGTTGTTTATAATAAGAATAGTAAAAGTGGAATAGTCGCTTTTAATATAAAAGGTATTTTTCCACAAGACACTTCTATCTACTTAAATCATTATCATATTGCCATTCGAGCTGGTAATCATTGTGCAAAAGTATTAAAAGAAGAATTGAATATTAAAAACACCTGTCGAGTGAGCCTGTATTTATATAATACAAAAGAAGAAGTGGATAAGTTAATTGAAGTATTAAAAAATAGTGAAGATATATTTAAAGTGGTGATATAAATGGATGAAGTAGTTAGAAGAGAAATTATATTAGATAATTATCAACATCCTATGCATAAAGGATTAGTAGAGGATAATAGTTATATCTTAAAAAATACAAATAATGATTCTTGTATTGATAATATTGATATGATGATGAAGATAAAAGATGGTGTGATTGAAGATATTGTCTTTGATGGAGAGGCTTGTTCTATTTGTACTTCAGCAACTAGTATTTTAATTAGAACCTTAATTGGAAAAACAAAAGAGGATGCAGAAGTTATTTTAAATCATTATCAAAATATGATTAATGAAAAAGAATATGATAAAGAAATATTAGGGGAGCTAAATGTTTATGATCAAGTGTATAAACAACCAAATCGAAAAACTTGTGCATTGCTTCCTTCTCGTGCAGCAGAAAGTATTTTAAAAGAATCAGAGAAATAATAGAAATTGGTGATAGGATGGAAATAGTTGGATTAGATGTAGAAAAAATAAAGTTACTATCAGAAGTAAAACAGGAAAATGATGAGATAAGAGATTTTCGTCTAAAGAGTTATGAATCCTTTATCCGTCAAAAAATGCCTGAATTTGGACCAAATATTGATCTAAATTTCGATGATATTATTTACTATAAGCGAACACTTCGAGATGAGAAAATAGAGAAAGATTGGAATCATGTTTTAAAACCAATTGTGGATGAATTAGATGATCTTGGAGTTCTAGAAAGTGAAAAACATTTAGGTGGAATGGGTGTTCAATATGAAAGTGAAGTCATCTATCATAATATGTTAGAAGAGATTGAAAAAAAGAAGGTTATTTTTACTTCCATTGAAGAAGCAATTAAAAAATATCCAGAACTAGTAAAAAAATATTTTGGAAAGATCGTGAGTAGGAATGAAAATAAATTTGCTGCCTTAAATTCTGCGGTATTTAGTGGAGGAAGTTTCATTTATATTCCTAAAAATACTACTTTAGATCGTCCTTTACAAAGTTATTTTCGAATCAATAGTAAAAATATGGGACAATTTGAACGAACCCTCATTATTGTGGATGATAATTCTTCTCTTCATTATGTTGAAGGTTGTACAGCACCTACTTATAGTGAATCTTCCCTTCATGCTGCTGTTGTAGAAATCTATGTTGGAAAAAATAGTAAATGTAGATATTCTACTATTCAAAACTGGGCAACGAATGTTTACAACTTAGTAACCAAAAGGGCCTTAGTAGAAGAAGGTGGGCTCATGGAATGGATAGATGGAAATATTGGTTCCAAAGTAACCATGAAATATCCTTGCTGTGTTTTAAAAGGAGATAATGCAAAAGGGGTGTGCATCACTATTAGTGTTGCTAAGCAAGGACAAATTCAAGATAGTGGTGCTAGAATGATTCATATAGGGAAAAATACAAAAAGTAATATTATTTCAAAAAGTATTTCACAACATGGAGGAAATGCAACATATCGTGGTAAAGTGGATATCAAAGGGAGTGCTGAAAATAGCGAAGCACTTGTGAAATGCGACACATTGATTTTAGATAATCAGTCAAAAAGTGATACGATTCCTACCAATATCAATGCCAATGATTCTAGTACTATAGAACATGAGGCAACTGTTTCTAAAATAAGTGAAGATACATTATTTTATTTAATGAGTAGAGGAATATCAAGGGAATCAGCAACAGAATTAATTATATTAGGATTTCTTGATAGATTTCGAGAAGAACTTCCAATGGAATATGCAGTTGAATTAAACCAGCTTATTAAAAGAAACTTATAACTTTAAATTTTCAGAAAACATTTCTATTTATAAGATACTAAATTCCTTAAGGAATTCTTTTTTTTGTCTAAAATTTCCGAAGGAATTTAAAAAGTTCTTTATTTGAAAAAACAGATGTATTCATTTATCATACTTTCCAGAAAGGAGGAATAATATGCTAAACCAAATTGTTTTAGTGGGAAGACTAACTAAAGATATAGTCATAAACAAGACAGATTCTGGAAAGAAAATAGCCAATCTTAGCTTAGCTATTCCAAGGAGTTTTAAAAATATGGATGGTATTTACGATACAGATTATGTGGAATGCATCTTATGGGAAAATACTGCTTTGAATACTTCTGAATATTGCAAAAAAGGAGATATTGTTGGAATTAAAGGAAGACTTCAGTCTAGAGTAGTTACAAAAGAGGATCATAAGGAAAATATTTTAGAAGTAGTTGCCGAAAAAGTAACATTTTTAACTTCTAAAAAAAGTAAAGAAAAAGAAGAGAAAGAATAAAAATTTATTATTAGTTAACTTTTACCAAAAAATCTTTTCTAATAATTATAATTAGTTTGTAGAAAACTATTAGTAAAGATTAGAGGTGAGGTCATGCTTATAGGAAAAAGAATAAAATCTTTACGAAAAGAAAAAGGACTAACACAGGAAGAGTTAGGTAAGATTATAAATGTTACTAAAGTTAGTATCTGCTGTTATGAGAAAGAAACTAGAATACCAACATTAGAAACTTTACTGGCACTTTGTGAATTCTTTAATGTAGATATTAATTATTTTCTAGGAAATGAAAGTTATTTAGTAACAGATGGTAATGAAAAGTATGGACTCACTGTTGCAAAAGAAGAAATTGACTTCTTAAAAGAGATTCGAAAGAATCGTAATTTGTATCATAAAGTAATTGATGACCCAAAGAGATTTGTAGAACTAATAGATATTAAAATGAGGTAAGAGAGTTTTTTTCTCTTTTTTTGTTTTTTAAAATCTGCATCTTTTTAATTTACCAATCTTATTTGGTATGCTATAATGAAGTTATTATAGGAGGGGTATTTTGATAGTAGATATTATAACAAAGAAAAAAGAGGGAAAAATATTATCAAGAAAAGAACTAGAGTATTTTTTTAATGGATATTTAAATGGTGAGGTAGAAGATTATCAAATGTCTTCTTTATTAATGGCAATTTGTTTGAAAGGAATGGCAGATAAGGAAATTTTTGAATTAACCGATATTTATATTAAAAGTGGAGAAATTCTTGATTTTTCAAAAGTAGAAGGGGTTAAAGTTGACAAACATTCAACGGGAGGAGTTGGAGATAAAACGACCTTGATTATTACTCCTATTGTCGCTAGTCTTGGAATACCAGTTGTAAAAATGAGTGGTAGAGGATTAGGGTTTACAGGGGGTACTATAGATAAGATTGAATCTATAGAAGGATTTCAAACCAATCGATCTATGGGAGCAATTAGGAGGCAAGTAAAAGAAATCGGAATCTCTCTTTCTTCACAAACTAGTAAGCTCGCTCCAATGGATAAGAAAATATATGCATTAAGGGATGTAACAGGAACCGTAGAATCTATTCCTTTAATAGCAGCTAGTATCATGAGTAAAAAAATCGCAAGTGGTGCTGATAAAATATTAATTGATATCAAAGTAGGAAAAGGGGCACTTATTAAAAATCAAAAAGATGCTAAGAAATTAAGAGATTTAATGATTCGTATTGGAGCTCATTATGGTAGAGAAGTAAGATGTATTATTTCAGATATGAATACTCCTTTAGGTAATTGTATTGGAAATGCAATAGAGGTATTTGAAGTAGTGGACATATTAAAAGGAAAAGAAAAAAATGGATTACTTGATTTATGTATTGACTTATCAAGTGAAATGGTTAGTATGGGTAAAAATATTAGTAAGAAAAAAGCAATCAAGTTAGTAAAAGAAACAATTGCAAGTAAAAAAGCCTATTATAAATTTTTAGAATTAGTGAAATATCAAAATGGTGATATTTCTTCCTTAAAAGTTAGTGATAAAAAAATAGAAGTAAAATCTTCGAAAAGTGGAGTTGTAAAATCTATTAATGCACTAAAATTTGGAGAACTTTCAGTGAAACTTGGCGCAGGACGTCAACATGAGGATGATAAAATTAATCATGGAGTTGGAATTAAATTAGTTAAATTAGTTGGCGATAAAGTCAAGGTAGGTGATACGTTATGTACATTATTTGTGAATAAGGAAGATGATTTTTCAGAAGTAGAAGATTATTATACTATTTCACCTTAAATTATTAGAGTAAGATTATTTATATTAAATTTGTTAATATTATTATTTTGACTTATAAAAAAAATATCTATATATTAAAAGATATGCTATAATAATGTTAGAAAGGTAAGATAAGATGAGAAAAAATTATTTTATAATTGTTTTTATAATAACTATTAGTTTATTTTGTGGGAATGGTATTAATGTTAGAGCAGAAAGTTATATTGCTAGAAGTGCACCAGAAAGCTTAAAAACAAACGTCAGTGCTTATTATGCTGGAAGTGACGGTATGGCTGGGGTTTATGCTGGAAAAACAAACACTAGTGGTAGAGATGCTGTCCTTTATAATGAATCTTTTGCTGCCACTAATGTAGGAGATAATCTTTCGGGATATAGATTTTTCAGGAGATATGGATATATCTTTGATGCTCATATTGGTCTATCTTATAATCTTGATACAAATGAAGTAACAAGAGGTGCCAAACTTTTTGTTACTGATAGCATGAATTATACTGTGTGTGGAATAGAACATAATAGTAGTTATCAATATAACAAGGTATCCTCTCCTGTTGATTATGGTATTGTCTATATTATTGCAAATGCTAAAAGTTTTCTTGATAAGAATGGTATTAATACCAATACAGGAACTAATGGTGATTTAGAGTTAGCGTGGTTTACTCAAGTTGCTATTTGGAAATATCAAAATCTTAATAATTTTGCTAATATTTCTATGACGAGTAATAATATTGATAAACATATCCCTCCTTTAGGAGAAACCAACTATGAAGAAAAACAAGTAGAATCAACAAGAGTTAGCACTAGAGCGATTTCTCTTTGGAATCTTGCTAGTAAACTTGTAATAGAAGCTAGAGCTGCAAAAGATGTTACTGTAACATTTAACTATGATGGTAATTTTTCTATATTAGAAGAGAGTCAAAAAGTAAAGACTTCTCTGGCATCTATACCAAACCATACCTCTTTCTCTTCTTATTCTCTTGATATTTCAAGAGCTCCATCAGGAACAAAAGTTTATAATGAATCAAATGCTGAAATAACTAATTTAACTAATATTCCAAGTAATACTAAATTTTCTTTAGAAATTCCTGTTGAAAACATTGAAAACTTCACTTATGATTTTAGTGTTATTGCGGAGGTTAATCGGGGTAATTATAAGGGTTATAAGTACATATCCACTTCTCCAACGGCAACTAATTCTTTGGTTCTAGTTACCAACGAACCAACACAATTACAAACATCAATAAAATTTAATGCTACACATGTAGAAGATTCTGCTAGTTCTGTATCTAAAATAGTGTATATAGGAGGATTAGTTATCTTATTATGTGGATTTGGAATTGTATATTATAATTTGAAGCCTAGAAAACAAGAGATATAGATAAGGTATAACTATAAAAAGTATTTTTTCATTGTTATATTGAGAATGATTTTATTGTATGTCTATAAAAAATGTCAAAAAAGGAAAAAATACGTGCATTTCAAAAAAACTATGCTATAATGATAGTAGAAAGGTAGAAGATATTATGAAAAAGAAAAATCTAATATTAGCTGGTATTTTAATAATAAGTTTATTTTTTAGTGTAGAGAAAAATGTAGTTGCTGCTAGTTATATTTCTTCTAGTGCACCAGACTCTTTTGTAACAAATCGCGCTGGTAGAGGGTATGCTGGTGGAGCTCTTACAAATACGTCAAATGATGCTGTAATGGCAAATCCATCAATGTCTGCAAATGCAACAGGAAGAGGAAATAATATCATTGACTATCACACTTCAACAGGAGATAAGATATTTTGTATTGATCGAATGACAGACTATGGACCAGGAGAAACATATACCAAATCTGGAGAGACTGTGGATTATGGAGTTGTGTATATTATTACACATGCTCAAGATTATTATAATAATAAATTTAACAGAAAAGGAAGTAATCCAGAGTTAGAAGCATCTTGGTTTACACAAGTAGCTATTTGGAAATATCAAAATGCAAATAATTTTACAAGTATTTCTATGGTACAGCCTAATATTGTAGAAGAAGGAATTACAACTACTGCTGGAGATTATTATACATATAGTAATAATGCAGTGCTTTTGTGGGCGCTTGCAGATGGTCTTGTAGACGAAGCGAAAGCTCATGCTGGTACTGATCCTTCTGCTTTTAATAACCTAGCTTTTAATTATGATGGAACTCATACAGTCGATAAGGAAAATAAAACAATTCGTACAGGTTTAGTTTCCATCCAAAATAGTGGCGAGATTTCTTCTTTTTCACTAGACTTATCAAAAGCTCCTAGTGGTACTAAAGTGTATAATGAATCTGGTAGTGAGCTTACTAGTTTAACTGATATTCCTAGTGCTGTGAGGTTTTATTTAATAGTACCTATTGATAATCCTGATAATTATTCTTTTGATTTTAACATTTCAGCCATTGCTGGATACACTTATTATAATGGATATAAGTACACAAATGGAGCAAAACAACCCGTTGTTTTAGTAACTAATGATACGAAACAAATAACAGCAGCTTTAAAAATAGAGGGAAGTCACATTGAAGATACTGCTAGTTCTATTTCGAAAGTGATGTATATTACAGGATTATTTATTTTACTATGTGGAGTTGGAATTATCTATGCAAATGTCAAGCCAAAAAAACAGAAAATTTAAGATTAAAATAAAAAAAAGTCATATATGTTTATTTGGCTTTTTACTTATTATTTTAGGAGGGATTCTTCTTTCTTACAATCATATTCTTAAATTAAAAAGAGAAGTTTTCTCAAATATGCAGTTATCTTTTATTGAAGATAATGATATTGAGGAATCTATAGAATATGTTCCTAATGTAGAAGAAGTAAAGGAAGAAGTTGTACCACCAAATGAAGTAAAAGTTGATTCTCCTCCTGTTAAGGAAAAGAAAGTGGACTATAGTAAATATCTAGGAGTATTAGAAATTCCTAGGATTGGGCTAAAAAGAGGTTTCTATGGAACAGATTCAAAATACAATAATATTAGTTATAATGTTAGTGTTGTTGGAGGTTCTTCAATGCCAGATGTTCCTGGAGGTAATCTTATTTTAATTGCCCATTCAGGGGATGCTTATATCTCTTTTTTTGCCTATTTATATCGACTTAATATAGGAAATGAAGCTTATGTGACATATCATAATAATGTTTATCGCTATCGCTTAGTTAATATTTATAATGTACCTAAAAATGGAACGGTAAAAATAAATAGAAATCCAGATAAAACAACACTTACACTAATTACTTGTACCAAAGATAGTGATACGGAACAAACAGTTTATATTTTAGAGCAAGAGTAAAGGAGGTAATTGAATTGGAATTAACTATATTTGATAAATTAACATATATTTTTAA
>CANRVM010000030.1 GCA_947643295.1 uncultured Mycoplasmatota bacterium | reverse complement strand
TTTGTTTGGAAAAAAGCTACTTCTGCTTCTATATATTTCTTCTTCTCTTTTAAAACTCTAATTTCTACCTCTTCCTCTTCTAAAGCATTTTCTACAAACATAATTTTATCCTTTTCTCTAATAATCCCTCGTCCAAAATAGTCTAATTTTTCTACTTTCATAACTTCCTTCACCTACCATCATTGTATCATGAAAAGGCTTTCCTTTTCAGAAAAATCCCAAGAAAAAAGTATTAGTCAAGATCCACTTTTTTTATATAATCGAAACCACTACTATCTTTTTCTAATTTCAAAACAAAATGAAATTTATCTTTTTCGGTGCTTAAATAGAAATCCTTTTCTGGAAAAACGTCTTGTTGTTCTTTATCAAAAAATTTGGAACCACTCGTTGTTTTTAATTTTTCAATTTCTTCTTCAATGGATATCTTATTATTTTCTAATAAACACTTGATATACTGAGCACACAAATTGTCTTCTTCTGTTTTTTGTTTTGCTTCTAACCCCATACACACAAGAGAAACTTCTTTTGCTTTGCTATCTTTTATATACTGAGCGATTGCCTTGGCATTTACCAAACTACCAGCTAATATTTCGCTTGCATTTTTTGCATTTACAATTCCTTGTGTTCCGGCACTAGTAGTGTGCACAATCGTTTTTCCCGTAAAATCGATATTCATTAATTGAGAAGGAGAATTCCCATAATCAAATCCTGGTAATATTTTTCCATGCCTTTCTCCTACTAAAATACAATCAGGATTTTTCTTTTTATAACGATAAGCGACATCCATATCTCCTACGGGTATTATTTTACTGGCACCAAGACTCATTAAATAAGCTTCTACGGTAAAAGCTCTAAAAACGTCTATAATTACCGTTAGACCAGTTGCCTGTTTTGCTCCTTCTACCATATGTAAAATTCGAATATTCAGACCTAACATCTCCTTCTTTCTTATGAAAAATTTAAAATCATAGAATTTTTATTTTATTTATTGTCTAACATAATTATGATAGCAAATTTATTCTATTTTGTATATCATAATTCCTGATAAAATTCTTCATATGGTTACATACTATATATATATTTTAAGAAAATGAATAAAGGAGGATTCTATGGAAAAGATATTAGCAAAAATAAAAGAAAAATTAGGACCTAGTAAAGATTATATTGATAAAAAAGTAATCGTAGAAAAAGAAGAAATTCATATTCTTTTTTCAGAAGTATTATCTAGTGGTTCGGATATTAATGAGTTTATTTTAAAAAGAATCGTTTTGTTATCTAAAAAACAATTAAAAGAATTAGAAACCTATTTACCGAATAATAATATCAAAAAGATTCAAGAAGAAGAAATGACAGACTATATGAATAAAGGCTTTGTTATTATTATCACGAAATGGAATATCTATGCAAGTGAAATCAGACAAAACTTAGAGCGTGGTATTACTACCATTGAAAGTGAACTTTCCATTACTGGTCCAAAAGATAGTTTCTCAGAAAACTTTAATACCAATTTAGGACTCATCCGAAGAAGAATTAAATCCGATTCTCTCTGGTGGGAAGAAGAAGAAATCGGGCTAAGTTCTAAAACAAAAGTAGGAATTCTTTATATGAATGATATTGTAGAAGAAGGACTTGTTACGAAAGTAGTAGAAAAACTAAAAAGGATTCATATTGATGGTATTATTGATTCTAGCTACTTAAAAGATAACTTAGAGGATAATAATAATCTTTTTCCAACCGTATCGGTTACCGAGCGTCCTGATAAAGCTAGTATGGCACTGCTGGAAGGAAAAGTGGTTATCCTTGTCGACATGTCCTCTTACTGTCTCATCCTTCCAAACTTCTTTATTGATTTTTTTCATACGGTAGACGATTACTATCAAAAATCTTTTAATACAACTTTTATACGCATTATTAGAATATTTGCTTTCTTTATTGCGATTTTTATTCCTGCTTACTATATTGCGGTTACTACTTATAATCAAGATTCTATCTTTTTATCACTCCTCCTCCTCTTAAAAGCCCAACGAGCAGCGGTTCCTTTTCCCGCCACCATTGAAGCCTTATTTATGATTATTTCTTTTGAAATATTAAGAGAAAGTGATATCAGAATGTCTTCTACAACAGGAAGCGCTATTTCCATTTTAGGTGGTTTAATCTTAGGAGATGCAGCCGTTAGTGCAGGTATCATGTCTCCTATTATGATTATTGTGATTGCCCTCTCTTCTATCGCTGGCTTAGTCTTCACCTCTATTGAACTAGTAAATGCCGTTAGAATCTATCGAATCATTTTCCTTATCTTGGCATCCATCTTAGGAATTTATGGAATTTATTTAGGTGCAGTCTATCTTCTTTATCAATTAATTACTTTAACCTCTTTTGACAAACCTTATTTAGCTCCCTTCTCCCCTTTTATTAAAAAAGAGCAAAAAGATGCGATTATTAAATATAAAAATAAAGGAGTAAAAGAGCGAAATCCACTTCTAACCAAAAATAGAAAACGAGGTGAATATCAATGAAAAAAATATTATACTTGATTATTTTACTATGCCTTATTTTTGGTACTAATAATTATAAAGACTTAGGACAACTTGCGATTATCACAAATATTGGTATTGAAAAAGAAGAGAACGACTATATTGTTACCTTCCAAGAGGTAATCCCTTCCCTATCGAATAATAAAGTAGAAAAAAAGTATCATTATTATGTTAATCGTAGTAATGATTTAGTTCATGCCTTTAACAGCTTATCCGATGATATTACCAAAGATATTTACCTAGAGCATTTAGAAAATATTATGATAAAAACGAAAGATAAAGAATTAATTCAGGAATTACATAAAGTAATACGAAGTGATTTGGATAATTTTAATATCATTTTATCGGATAGCAATTTAAAAAAAGTAATGAATTATCGAAAGAATTATAAATATGTAAATGCTGTTATCAAAGATAATACGACCTTAAGAACGATTAAAAAAAATCAATTAGAGAAAAAGCCATCAAAGATTCCCATTGTCAAATTAGAAAAAAATCGTCTTCTATTTTATAAGTACATAAAGATAGGTGATAAGCATGAATAGAAGAGATTTATCAATGATTGCCCTAGTTTTTTTTCTATCTCGTTGTTTCTTTAACTTATATACTTTTACGAATCTCTACCAATTTTTATTTTGTGCCTTCTTTCTTTTTCTTATCATATTAGGGATGAAAAAAGTAAATATCAACTTAGCAAAACATCCTATTTTTAAATGGATTTATCTTATCCTTCTTATTCCTGTTTTTATTCTAATTCTTTATAATGCTTCTAATTTTATTAATATCAATTACTTTCGATATCATAATTACTTTACCACAACATTATCAATCCTTACGATTGCTTATATTATAGGAAAAGATAAGATTAAGACCATTTCTTCTATTAGTGAAGTTTTCCTCTTTCTTTTTATTGTATTTGCTATTTTAATATCTATCAGTCTTCTTTCTTTAATCAAGGTAGATAATTATAAAGGATTTTTAACCCTATCAAAAGCATCCATTCATCTACTACCATTCCTTCTATTACTACCATTATTTTATATTAGGAAAAATAATATTACATTAGGATATTTATTTGGTAGCTTCTCCTCTTTATTTGATTTATTTTTGTTAATCGGTTCTTTAGGAATCAAACTACCTCATACCTATACTTATCCAGGTATTTCGATTTTAAAAACTATTACTTTCTTTAATTTCGTCAATCACTTAGATAAACTATTTTCCTTTATTTATCTTTTTGAATACACCATCACTTTAGCATTCATTCTTAATATTATGTTAAATCTTGTTAGGAAAAATTCTCCTAATGAAACGGAGTTAGAAGAAAATTTGCAACAAACAAAAAGTACTTAATTTATAATAAACTATCATTAAGTACCTTATTTTTCAAAGGGAAGATACTCCCTTTTTTATTTTCTTTTTTGAATGCCACCATGAATACCTTGAATTGGCTCAATAATGACCCAATCATCATTTTTTTTCGTTTTGGATTTTAAATCTTCCATATATCTTTTGGCATTAGCTATTTCTACTTCATTCGTTACTTCTTCTGTGAAATTCTTTTTACAATGAGTATAAGCTTCCACTACATCGTCTGCTTTCGTAATTGGCCTTCCTACTACAATATAATCAGAACCTAAAAGATTTGCACAAGCCGGCGTAGCAATTCTTGTTTGATTATCCTTTTTACTATCTAAAAATCTAATTTCTGGTGTTACCGTAATAAAATCATCACCACAAGCTTCCTTTACTGCCATTACTTCTTCTGGTGAACAAACCACACCATCTAATCCTGCTTTCTTACAAAGTTTTGCTAAAGCAACCACTTCTTCCATTGGTGTTCGATTAACGCCAATTTCTTTACATAATTCCCCTTCATTCATCGATGTTAAAATAGTATCTCCAAGTAAAATTGGTCTAGATGCTAATTTTTTCATTAAGCTATGTTTTAAAGCTTCTGCTGGATAACTATGATTATGTGCCAAACAATCATACTCTTTCACATAATCACCATATAATTCATTCACAGAATCTACTACCTGTTTCATCATCCAAAATCCACCATCGGCGTGAACCTTAATCATATCTACACCAAATATCGCTAATGCTTTTACCATATTTGGTTTTAATTTTAAATCTAGAAAAACTTTATGACCTCTATCCTTAATCATATCAACAGAAGAAAATCCTTCAGCATAAAATAGTTCCATTCCAACTTTACAATAAAAGTTTGGATCTGTTTTCTCCATCTTGTCTAAAAATTCAATAAGCTCTTTCTTTTCCTTAAAATCACAAGCAACAATTACACTCTTTCCCATAACTCAAACCTCCTAGATTCATTTTAACACAAACAAATAAATAGTACAAACGCAATCAAAGGAATATTTTATTATACATTTAAATAAAATAGTATCATGAATAATATAATGTTTTCTTTTTTAGTTACCTCTATAGCAGGACTATCTACTTTAATAGGAATGCTACCTATTTTTCTTTCTTTTAAAAATACGAATAAGTTAATTGGTATTTCTTTGGCGTTTGCATCTGGTGTGATGGCATCCGTTTCCATTTTTTCGCTTCTCCCAGAATCTTATGAACTCATTCATATCTATTATCAACAAAAACCAACGGTTATTCTTATTATTCTATTTATTTTAATTGGAATATTGGTAGCAAGTATCATTGATAAATTATTCAAAAAAATTGATAATAAGCTTTATAAGATTGGAATTATTAGTGCTCTTGCGTTAATGATTCATAATATCCCAGAAGGAATCCTTACCTTTAGTACAACATCTACTAATATTACATTAGGCCTTACCTTAGCACTTTCTATCATGTGTCATAATATTCCAGAAGGAATTAGTATAAGTGTTCCCATATATTATTCTACCAAAAGCAAAAAGAAAGCATTTTTCTATACCGCTATCTCTGGATTTTCTGAAATATTAGGGGCTCTCATTACCTACCTATTTCTATCAGAATATATCAACAATAACTTTATTGGTATTATGCTTTCTCTTACTACTGGTATTATGATTTATATTTCTCTTTTTGAACTATTGCCAAACTCTTTTGAATATAAAGATAAAAAATCAACTATTTTATCATTCATTATAGGCTTTCTCTTCATGATTCTTTTTAAATAAATTTTTTGCTACTATAATAAATAGAGTAAGTGAAACTAGTATCACGATAATCAATACAAAGATATTTATACTAGAATTGTCCTTTTCACTCTCCTCTTCTTTCGTTATTGGAAAAGAATGTTCTTTTTCTTGATTATTATCTTTTTTTGTTACATAATATACTCTCATTATGTTTTGTTCTTCTTCTACTCGAATTCGTAATGGTAAATTATCTACTTTTTCCAAGACATAACCTTCTTTTGTTTTTGCTGGGTAACTGTCAATTATTTGACCTTTTTTTCCTTGTAAAAGAATTGTTTTTGCCTTATCTAGTTCGCCATCATAATAGTATTCAATTTTATAATCGAAATACTCTTTTACTGGTACTTCTTTTTTACTACTACTTTCTTTTGAAGGAGTTGTTTGACTAGTAGAATGTGAAGAGTTATGATTCGTATTTTGATTTGTATTATTATTTACTGGCGGATTCACTGGATTGGTTTGGATTGGTGGATCATTTTTATCATCTACTGGTGGTTTTTGTTCTGGCTTATCTTTATCGTCATTATCAATTGGTGGTTTATTTGGATCTTCTACAGTTACTTTTCCTATGAAATTAGCACCAATACTTTTATTATAAATATCTTTATTAGCAAAACTAATACAATGATAATTATTATCAGTTAATAAATTAGCATGTTCTGAAATTCTTAAATAAACATTGTACTCACCACTTTTAATCGCATCAGGAAGATCTACAGAAAATGATGTTTTAGTAATGCTTTTAGAATCCCAAGTAGTTGGATCAATAGACGTAATCAATTCATAAACATCATGTTCATTTTCCAAAACAACAGATACTTTTTTATCATTTATTAAATTAGCAAATCCGACATTTTCTATTTCTAATTTTGCTTTTAATGCATCTGTTTTTTCTAAATTATCAGTAATTTCTGACTTTTTAAGAACATAACGATATCCTAAATGATTTTCGATATATTCATATGCAGTAGAATCTTTATATAAAGTATTATCTCCTACATAAGGAGTTGCCTTTAACCTATTAATTACTTCGTAATTCCACTCAGAATTTAAATAAGTAGTATGTGTTACAAAAGCTTCCTCTTGAATATATTCAATTGTATTTAATGGAGTTCCTGTAGCAAAATTCTCTACCATTTCTCCTCCATAAAAAGTATGTCTAGCTTGATGATTTAGCCATGCTATTTCCATCTGTCTATTAGCAAAGGTACCTAGATCACTTTCACTACCTAAATATCCATCATTATAAATACCTACTAGATACTCTCTTGTTCCTTTTTGTGTAATATCTGTATCTAATTTATTTCGATCAATCTTTCTCCATGTAGCATAATGACCTGGAGTCCTTAAGGAAAGCTTTATTTGTTCATTCGTAACATCTAACATTTTATCTGTTGCTATTGCGACATTAGTTTGAGAACCAACAGTACTAGAATGTAGTTCTCCGCAGGGACCAAAGAATCCCATTTCAATAGCAGAAATAACATCTTTGTTAGCAAGTAAAATAGAACCTAATTGCTCAATATGTCTTAAAATCATATCCATAGATGGCTCCATATTTGTCTTCCAATTATAATCGTCATAAGAAAAACGAATAATAATAGAAGCATTATTTTTCCTAACAGCATCAATTGTAGCCACCAAATTATTTAATGCATCTTGTGTTATTTCCATATCTATGGCACCAGTACCATTTCCTGAAAATGCTGCAAGTCCTACTCTTAAATGAACTAAACTAGCAGAAGCTGGTGGAGTTAGTGGCTTATTGCCCGCAGGCCTTAAATTATAACCACGTGGTCCATAGTACCCTCTTTCTGGATTTCTTAATTTAACTAAACTCTCTGAATAATCAATAGAATCTACATAAGTATATTTAACATTATCTATTACAGAATATGCTCTATTTTGAAATAACACAACAACAATTAGTAAGAAAAAGATAATCATTATTGTATGTCTGTTTCTTTTTTCTATCATAACACCAACCACCTATATACCTCACATTTTACCACAAAACTAAAAAAAAAGAAAGAAAAATTTTTATTTTCTCTCTAATGCAGCATAATTCATATTTAAACATTCAAAAATAATTTACTTTTTTATCTTTTCTTTTCCTAATTCTTGATTGTCTATATTTTCCTTTTTCTTTAATTTCCTTAAAGCATAGGCAACTCCAAAGTCTGTCGCAACTAATGCTGTTGCACCGATAAAAAAACAGTCAAATACTTTCTTTGTTTTGTTAAGATTTCCTTTTAGCTTAATCCATATTCTTTCAACTTCTACTCTATGCCTGCTCAAACTCTTCAAGACTTCCATCTTCTCCTACTATTTTTGTAAGAGATTCTTCTGCCTTTTTTAATTTTTCATCACAAACTTTCGCTAAGGTCATTGCTTCATTAAATTCTTTTATCGCATCATCTAAGGGAGTATCCCCGCTTTCTAACTTTTTTACAATTTCTTCTAATTTCGTTAAGTTTTCTTCAAAACTAGGTTCTTTTTTTTCTGCCATATTATCCTCCTATGTTTATCATTTTCATAATACTTCTGCTTTTATCTTGCCATCTTTTAATTCTAACTCAATCTTGTCATTTTTTTTCATATCTTTACAACTAGTAATCACTTTATCCCCTTTTTTTACAATAGAATATCCTCTTTGAATAGTTGAAAGTGGTGATAAAGTTTCCAATTTCGATAGTACTTGTATATACTTATTTTTCTTTAAATCTAATAGTTTTTCTGGATTTTTAAAAAGATAACTCCCTGTAATACCTAAAAGTTCTTTCTCTTTCCTCTTATATAAATTTAACATATTATATTTTAACTTTTCTATTAAATTATCAAATTTTTGTTCTTTTACCTGATATATCATAATTGGATTCTTCATAATATGTTTATTCATAATTTCAAATAATCTTTGCTGTAAAAAGTCAACTTTATTTTTCATGACTGTTTGTGATCGAATCTTTAATTGATGAATATAACTTACTACATCATTCATATTGGGTACTGCAAGTTCCGCTGCTCCTGTTGGTGTGGGTGCCCTTAAATCGGCAACAAAATCTGCTATTGTAAAATCAATCTCATGTCCAACGGCACTAATAACAGGTATCTTACATTGATAGATAGCATAAGCTACTTCTTCTTCATTGAAGCACCACATATCTTCAATACTTCCCCCACCTCTACCTACTATTAATGTGTCTATCTCATAATTTTCTGCTAACTTGATTTGCTCGACAATCGAGTCTTTTGCCCCTTCCCCTTGAACCAAAGCTGGGAATAAAATAACCTTTGTTAAAGGAAATCTCCTCTTAATAGTGGATAGTATATCTCTAATTGCTGCTCCTGTTGGGGCTGTTACTACTCCTACAGTCTTTGGTATTTTTGGAATTTTCTTTTTCTTGGAAACATCAAACAATCCTTCTTTTTCTAATTTTTGTTTTAATTTTTCATAAGCCACATATAAATTTCCAATACCATCTTCTAACATATCTGATACATAAATCTGATACCCACCATTTGCTTCATAAACACTAATTTTTCCAGTAACTAGTACCTTCATTCCATCTTCTGGTACAAATTTTATTTTTTTGGTCTGACTCGCAAACATAATCGCATTAATTCTACTATTTTCATCTTTAATTGTAAAGTAGTAATGACCTCTTGTATGTGCTTTAAAGTTAGAGATTTCACCTTTAATAAAAACCTCATTCAAATGAACATCATTATCAATTTTATATTTAATGTACCTCGTTAATTGGGTAATCGTAATATACTTATCATTCATGAGTTTCCTCACTATGATAAATGTTATCTAATACTCCATTTATCATCTTGGTAACTTCTATATCACTATATTTTTTTGATAACTCAATGGCTTCATTAATAGCTACAATAGAGGGTGTTTCTGTATATTTCAATTCATAGATTCCAATCGACAAAATTGCTTGATCTACTAAATTTAATCGGTCTATTGTCCATTTATTTAAATACTTATTTGCTAAAGTATTTATTTCTTCTTGGTTTTCTATAATGCCACTCACTAACGTATTCACATATTCATTTTCAATTTCTAATTGTTCTTTTATCAACTCTCCAATATCATAATCTAAATTTCCCTTTTTTAAAATATTTACTTGATAAAGAACTTTCATGATAATTTCTCGTAATTCACTTCTGTTTTTCATAAGCATCACCTCCTTATTATTTTATCATACTACCTAAGTATTTCAAATAGAAAAAAAACGAATTTTCTTCCCTATTTTTTCCAAACTATTTAATCTTATTTTTTAATTCAAATAAGAAGTTTAATGCTTCCATTGGTGACATTTCTAGTGGATTAATGGCTTTTATCTCTGATTCTATTTCATTTTCTTCTATTACTTTTTCCACTTCTTCTTCCTCCATTTGGAATAAAGAAGTTTGCGTAAAAGTTTCTCTTTTAGGAGAAGTATCTTCATACACTTCTAAAATGTCTTTACTTCTTTTTATTAATTCCTTTGGAAGACTTGCTAAAGAAGCTACATGAATACCATAACTCTTATCAATCGAACCCTGTCTTACTTTATGTAAGAATGTTAACTTATCGTTTTCCAAGACAGCAGAAACATGAACATTTCTTAAGTGTTTTAAAGACGCCTCTAGCGAAGTTAATTCATGATAATGAGTAGAAAACATGGTTTTAGCTCCAATATGATCATGGATATATTCTAATATTGCTTGAGCAATACTCATACCATCGTATGTCGCTGTTCCTCTACCTAACTCATCAAATAAAATTAAACTATTTTTGGTAGCTCCACTAATAGCGTAATTTGCTTCTTTCATCTCAACCATAAAGGTAGATTCTCCGGATACCAAATCATCACTTGCCCCAATTCTTGTAAAAATCTTATCAAAAACAGGAAGTGATGCACTACTACAAGGAACGAAACATCCAATTTGGGCCATAATAATGGTAATCGCACATTGTCTCATATAGGTTGATTTTCCAGCCATATTAGGACCTGTGATTAATAGAATATCAGTATCTTGGTCCATCACAATGTCATTTGATACATATTTATCTTTCATTACTTTTTCAACAACGGGATGTCTACAAGAAATCAGCTTCAATTCTCTTTCCTTGGTAATAATCGGTTTTACAAATTTATTTTCTTCCGATACGATAGAAAAAGATTGCAACATATCCACTTCACAAATCACTTTCGAAATATTCTGGATATTTTTAATATAACGCTTTACAATCTCCCGAATATCCATAAATAATTTATATTCTAAATTGATAATTCTCTCTTCTGCTCCTAAGATAATATTTTCCTTTTCTTTTAAAAGAGGCGTAATATATCTTTCACAATTAGCTAGTGTTTGGCGTCTTTCATAGCCATATTCTTCTTTTACTAAGCTTTTTTGCCCCTTACTAACTTCGATATAATAACCAAATACTTTATTAAATCCAACTTTTAAATTTTTAATACCGGTTCGTTCTCTTTCTTCTTTTTCAATCTCTAATATAAAATCTTTGGAACCACTACTTACTTTTCTTAATTCATCTAATTCCTCATTATAAGAATCTTTAATAATAGAACCTTCTTTTAAAGTAAGGGGTGGGTCTTCATTAATCGATTTTTCTAATATTTCTACTAA